>NZ_SJUS01000014.1:0-71464 GCF_004337085.1 Exiguobacterium sp. SH5S13
CATATCGGATGAGGGAAAAGAAACGGGCCGGCATCCAGCCGACCCGTGTCGATAGTTTCCAAGAGTAACGTGTAAAAAAGGGATTTTTAATCCGTTATTAAGAAGGAATTTTAAACCGCTGTTGACACCTATGCGAAGGAAGATTGTCTTCCTGATGATGACGGTCACTATGTTGGGTTTTTCACACTATTGAAAACCCGCTACAAACGTCGATAGCGACTGCTTGCAGCGAGCGGATTCCTTCTTTTTGGGTTGTTCACCAAACCCGAGCGACGTGAAGCGTAGCCTCATCTCCGGACGTCCGGTTTCATATAAAAGAATAACCACCAAAACGCACTGATGAACATGGTCCGCTGCAGTAGCCCCATATAGTCCGGTGCCAGCCACATGCAAAGTGGGATGATGACGGCGATGGCGGCCAACAGAAAGCCGGCGACGCGTTGCCGACCGTGACTCATGAATCCGTGCCCCGCCGCGAGGAGCGTGAACGTAAAACCGGTCGCATTCGCGAAGACGGAATGCATCTGGTCATGAAACAGATCGACCGGGACGCCGTCCATCAACGGCGCGTGATGAAAGATACCGGTCAACAACAAGCTGGTCCCAAACAACGCCCCGAACACTTGGTGATAGCGGACGCGCGTGGTGAGCGTGACGAGCACCGTCATGACCCCGAGAGCGATGAAGGTGACGTTCATGACCCAAGCATGCGGAGAGGCTTGGGCACCGAGGTGGCTCGTCGTATTGCTGACGAGCGAGTAGCCGTCAAAACTGAACAACGGGAGTACGGTCGATACGACGAGAAAAGCGAGAAAGACGAGTCGCGCCGCCATGTCAGCGCTGATGCGGCAACGGAATTGTCAACACGCTCCAACTCTCTCCGGCGAATATTTTCGCTAAGTAGACGATCTGGCCGACATGATAACTGTAATGCGACACTTGCTTCTCGATCGCCCAGATGACGCTCTTCTCCTCGCCGCGAATGTAGACGGTCTTACCGATGTCGTCCGGCGTCAAGCTCGCCAAGACGTCGTCTAACAGTTGCCAACGCTCGTCCCACGTCGCCATCAGTTCGGTGCGGGACAACTGTTGATCCTTGAACTCGGCGTCGCGGTTCCGGTCCGGTTTCTCCCCGTCCGTCGTCAAGAAGTCGGTCCAACGTGATAACATATTATTCGAGATATGTTGCACGATGACGGCGAGCGAGAGCGTGTCCGGTGCGAGCACGCGATGCAGGTCGTCATCACTTACTTGATTGAGCGCGCTTTCTGCGAGCTGTTTCTGTTCTTGAAAGATGCTTCGTACTTCGGTTAGGTAACGTTGTTCAAACATGTAACTTCCTCCTTTTCATTCATATAAACAATACCCCGAAAAATCTTCGGTGAAAACAATAGTAAAATAACGAAATGCGATTTATAATGGAGTAGAACCGTGCAAGACGCCACCGCGTGATCGGTTCTTGGGTGCCCTGTTTAGGTTTTGTCGCGAGTCAGATCGCGCATATCTCCTTTCGGTTTAGGGGTTCATCCGTTAAGAGGGTCGATCGCGTTTGTCCGTGAGTGGATGAGCGCGGTTTTTTTGTATGCGAAAAGGGAAAGCCGAGGCTTTCCCTTTTAGGCGTGCTCGGCCCGGAAGTCTTCCCAATGATCTTTCGCTTGCGTCCGGATCCGTTCTGACACTTCCTTACTGCCGAGTAAGATCCCGTACCAGCGCCGGGCGTCCTCATACAACCCGAGGGCGGCCGACAAGTCGGCGATCCGCAGCATGAGCTGATCGTACGGCAGGCCGGTCCGGACTTGGTCGGTATACACTTCCTGCACCTCGTTGTACTTGTCGAGCGTCCGTTGCATCCATTCCTTCTCGGCCGCCCCGTTCCCGATCAAGCGGTTCATCCAGACGAGACGCATCCCGAGCATGGCAATGACCGACGGCTTCTGTCCGCTCAGCTGTGCTGTCATGACGGCGAACTTGTACAGTTGGATGACGTGCTCGGGCGTGCGGTCACCTTGGAGCGTCTCCGGGTTGATCCGGGACAAATAGTTCGTCTCGAGCGCCTCGCGGTTGTTTTTCCGGACTTTATCGAACGAGTCGTGGAAGACGAGGTGGCAATGGCTGCAGACGGCTGGCTCATACAAGTACGGGTTCTCGCCGTCATACGTCGTATAGCCGTCCTTCGCGACTTCTTGCGGCCGGATATGGCGCGACAAGATGCGTGGTGTCACACTTTCCTTCAAACAGTACGGGCATTTCACTTTCTTCGAAAACAAATGTTCAGCCATACGTCACCTCACACGTACACGTTGACGAGCAATCCGCGAATCTCACCGACTTGGTCGAGGAGCGACAGACGTGACGCTTCCCCCGAGATGACCTGGTCCGTCAGTGCGAGCAGTTTCTGGTCGACCTGCTCGACGATCTTATAGATCTTGGCTCGGCCCCGGCGGTTGAACCCGCGTTTGTCTTCGAGGCTGAGCGCCGCGTCAACGGCGTCTTTCATAAAGTCTTTGATCAAGCGTTTATATTCGGTGAGCGACTCGACCGTCTGGCTCTCGGCGAGGAGCTCACCTTGATCGTGAATGGCCGCGATCTGGCGCTGGAAGCGCTCGTATTCGCGGTCCTCCCGTTTTTGTCCAATCACGTTCTGGAACGAGACGCCGGGTTCCGCGTCAGGCCGCTTGGCTTTGCCCGCGCCGTGAAGCGACTGGGTCTCCATAATTCGACGAATGTCCATCAGGCCTCGTCCTTTCTGTAAGTTAGTTCAATAATTGTAACACGCCTTGCGGCAACGCGTTCGACTGGGCGATCATCGCCATGCCGGACTGGTTCAAGATGTTGAGGCGGGCGAAGTCCATCATCTCGCGGGCCATGTCGGCGTCGCGGATGCGTGACTCGGACGCGGTCAAGTTCTCTGAACCGATCGTGACGACGCTGATGTTCGCTTCCAACCGGTTTTGAATGGCCCCGAGCTTCGAGCGTTCGAGCGAGACGTCGTTGATCGCTTTATCGAACTTGGCGATGGCGTCGTCAGCACCGATTTGCATCGTGACGTCGATCCCGTCAATCCCGAGCGCTTCCGCGCGCATATCGGCGACGTTCAAGACGACGCCTTCACCGCTGCCGGCCCCGAGTTGGAAGAAGAGTGTCTCGTTCCCCTCGATATAGTCACCGTTCATGATCTTCTTCGAGTTGAACTCGGTCGTCTCGGCGATCCGGGATACTTCTTCTGTCAAGGCACTGATCTCTTCTTGGATCGCTTTCGTATCGTCCGGGCTCAACGTCCCGTTCGCAGCTTGGACCGACAGTTCGCGCATGCGCTGCAGGAGCGAGTGTGTCTCGTTCATGCCGCCTTCGAGCGTCTGCGTGAGCGAGATGCCGTCGAGTGTGTTGCGCTCGGCCATCGACAATGAGTCGAGGCGCATCCGCATCTTCTCAGAGATGGCGAGGCCGGTCGCATCGTCCGACGCCTTGTTGATACGGACGCCGCTCGAGAGGCGGTCCATCGTCTTCTTCATCGTCGTCTGGTTGAGCGACAGCGACGTATAGGCTTTCAAGGCTTGAATGTTATTGGTAATTTTCATAACGGTTTCCTCCTACGTGTGCGGGTTGAAGACGCGCGTTCGTGATGGCCTCGTCCCAAGTCGTCTCTAAGTCGGTCGCGAGCGAATGGAGCTCTTCGATTTTACCTAAGTCTTGTTCGATCAGCGCCTCGAGGCTACCTTTCGCCATATACAAATACACTTCCTCTAGCTGGGCCGAGATGATGCCGCCGCCGTCATGAAGTCCTTGGTACAGTTTGGCGAGCAGTTCGCGCGCTTGGCGCAGATGACGGTTGCGCTCGGCGATCGTCGCGGTCAGCGCGGTCTCGTAATGGTAGGTGAGCGCGTGGAGCATCGCTTGCGTCAACTCCTCCGGGCTCATTTCATATAATCGGTTCGAATTCATGATTGTTCTCCTTTGATCGAGTCAAGTTCTTCTATTAAAAGCAACACTTCGGCCATGACGTCATATAGTTCCGGCGGGATGGCATCCCCGAGGTCAAGGTCGAGCAGGTGGCCGAGGAGCGAATGGTCGTGCTCGATGGCCACACCGCGCGAGCGTGCCTCTTCCAAAATCTTGTCGGCGACGGCACCTGTGCCGCGGGCGACGATGATCGGGGCCCGGTCGGTCGTCTCGTCATAACGGACGACGGCGGCCGTCTTACGTTTCGTCAAATCCATGCGTTGATACATAAGGGCCTCCTAGATTCTAAAGTCATAGCCGGTCGTCTGTGTGCGCTCTGGTTCGACTTCGACTTTCTCGGCTTTCGTCAGCGGGCGGAACTGGGTCGTCACGCTCCGGTAGCCGATCGCTTCGAGCGTCGTCTCGATCTTGCCGAGCAGCGGTCGCGCGATCCGTTCGACCGTCGGGTCATCATGCTCGAGCGTGAGCCGGAGGTTGCGGTCGAGCGCTTCGACTTTCACGCCGATCTCGCCTAAGCGAGGCGTCTCGAGCCGGATGTAGAGGACACTGTTCTCCCAATCGACGACGTCGCCTGCTTCCCGGTTTTGGATGTGGACGTGGATGCCGGTGTCGATCTCCTGGACTTTCGCCGGCAGGGCGAGCAGGAGCTGATGGAGCTGCCCGCCGTCGAGCCGGTTGATCGTCTGTTGGACTTGGAAGAACGAGGCGAGGCGCGCAGCTTCCGGTGACGCCGCCTCCGATCGGACCGATAGTGCCGATGCCTGAACGGCTTGCGACGTTTGTGCTTGCGCCTGTTGCGACGCGGTCTGGACGCGCTGCGCCGTCTCTTGGACGTGGCGGCCTGACAGGTTGGCTTCAAGCCGGAGCGGTGTCACCTGGACCTCACCGGCACGTGTGGCGCCATGCGGGATGTATTCGACGCGGACCTGGTTCGGCACGTAGCGGAACTCGTTCAACGCGGTGCGCACGTCTTTGATGAGGGCGGCACTCTCGGCAGGCTTCGTCGATAACAGTGACAAGGCGACGTCGAGCTTCGCCGTCATCGCGACGAGTGCTTTCTCTTGCCGAGCGTCGGTATGTAACAAGGCGTCCGTCTTTTGGATGAGCTGCGTCAGACGCGTCCCGACCGTCTCGAGGGCGGGGCGGGCCAAATGCGGCTTCGATTCGACGAGCGCCGCGACTTGTCCGAGCTGTTTCGTCACGGTCGCCTGTTCTGCGCGGAACGTGTTCGTCACGGCAGCGAGATGCGTCGTCACTTCCTTGACCACGACTTGACGTCCGCCTACGGGTGGCAAGGCTTCCCTCGGTTCGGGGCGGGCGGGTGGTGCGGCCGGGAGTTCTTTGATCAGCCGGTCGACCGTCTCCGGTGTCGGTGTGACCCGTTCTGTGGCCGGACGCGACAAGTTGACGAGTTCGACGTAACGCTCTTTTTGCGGGTACGGTGCGTCCGGTGCCGGTACCTTCAGTTGACGTTTCGCTTCATCTAATGAAGCGACCGCGATGTCACGGGCGACGTCCGGTTTGACGACGGGGGCGTCCATCGTGCGCAAGAACAAGACGGCATCGCGCATGTCACCTTTGAAGACGGTCTCGAGCAAGCGGACCGTGTCCTCGTTCATAGGCAGGCGTCCCGATTGGATCAAGCGGCTGACGGCGCTCCGTACCTCGGGCGGGAGCGATGCGAGCAGCGCTTGGATTTTCGTATCGACTTTCGTCTCGGGTTTCGTCCCTGGCGCCGGTGCGTCCGCCGTCTCCGTTTCCGGTTTGACGACGACGGTCCCGAGCAACACCCCGTCCTCTTCGACGAGCGTCAGTTGGAACGGGTTCGTCTTCGGTAGCCCGTCCTTGAACGTGACCTCGACTTGTTCGCCGCCGACCTTGACGATGGCCGTGTCAGGACCGGTCTGCTTGACGATTTCAGCTTTATAGACGCGGTTCATCTGGACACCCGCGTTCGCGGCTACGGTTGTAGCGAGTTGCGCTTGGATTTGCATAGTTGTCACCTCGACCAATATATCGACCTCTTTTTCAAAAAGTGAAGCAAAATCCCCATAAAAAAACCTCCCGTCAAACGACGGAAGGCAGGTCAAGATTCGAGCGCAGGGCTCATGTTCAGTTGTTGGAACCGGGCGACCAATTCGCCGGTCGCTTTGATCTGGTTTTTTAAGACGTACGCGGTCGCGTTCGTCTGGATGCGGTGACCGTCTTTCGTGACGATCACGCCGTTCGGGGCACCCTCGACAGTCACGATGTCCCGAATGTGGGACCAGGCGTACCATTCGCAATCTTCACGTTTCGGTGATTTCGTCGGGAAGAAGACGAGTCCCGTCGTCGGTTCGATGACGACCGGCACTTTGCCTTTGACCCCGGCGACGCGTTTGGCGACGAAGATCCGTTCCTCGATCGAGCTGTTGTACTGGCGGCAAGAGAGCTGCAGCAACTGGTACGGCCGGAGCGGGGTCGAGATCTCGCTGCCGTCCTCGAGAATGATCCGCGATTGCTTCATCATGTCAAAGCAAGGCAGGATCGCCACGGTTCGCTTCGTGATGCGATATTTTTCCTCGGAATAGTAGGGGCGCATACGCTGCACCATCCTCCTCGTATTAGATTTTCAGGATCGGCCGATATTCAAAAAAGCACAAACCTAAATCATCTCTTCCATGATATATCACAAAAAATGTAAATTCAATAAGCCAATATGAAAAGTAGGGAAATATAATTCCAATGTAAGCCAAAAGACGATTCATTTACAAAATAGCAGAAAATGGTTGTATAGTGACCGAGAAGGTGGTAATATAGCTACTAGAGGGAAAGCCTCTGTATTCTTCAATGGTGAAAGGAATGGATTTGCACATGGTAGGTAAAGTAAAATGGTTTAACTCAGAAAAAGGTTTTGGTTTCATCGAGGTAGAAGGCGGCAAAGACGTTTTCGTACACTTCTCAGCAATCCAAACTGACGGCTACAAAGCTCTTGACGAAGGTCAAGAAGTTGAGTTTGAAATCGTAGATGGCGAACGCGGCCCACAAGCGGCTAACGTTGTAAAATTATAATTTCAAACCGTGAACCGGCTTCCTCGTGAAGTCGGTTTTTTGTTTTGTCTACATAGTATTTTTCTCTTAAGAAAACGAGTTTAAAAACGGCGATAACGGGTAACTTCTTTTTATACAACCGATTCGATTGCAGGCGTGAGCATCGGAACAAAATTGTCATTATTTTCTGATGATAACGTTTTCAAATAAACTGAATTCGGGGTATACTATATATGAGCCACCCGCTTCCGCTTTCTTTTTAAGATCTTTTTAAGAAATGAGGCAGGAGATTCGGTCCAAAATGACGAATCATTGGTTCAAGCGGTTATTTTAAGGAGGAGTTCAGATGATTTATAACATTCGCGGCGAAAACATTGAAGTCACACCAGCCATCAAAGACTATGTCGAGAAAAAGCTGGAGAAGTTGACTCGGTATTTCACAACTCCTACGGATGCACAGACGGCTTACGTCAACTTGAAAGTGTACAACGAAAAGCAAAAAGTAGAAGTGACGATCCCGATGACGAACTTATTGCTTCGCGCTGAGGAAACCAACCTCGATATGTACGCGGCAATCGACCTCGTCGTCGACAAATTGGAACGTCAAATCCGTAAACACAAAACAAAGCTCAACCGTAAAGGACGCGCCAAAGAAGGCGGGATCGGCGAGTATTTCAAATCACTCGAAGGTTCTGAAGACATTCCTGCGTACGATGAGGACGAGGCAGAACTCGAACTCGTGCGGACGAAGCGGTTCACGCTCAAGCCGATGGACACGGAAGAAGCGATCCTTCAAATGGACATGCTCGGTCACAGTTTCTTCGTCTTCTCAGACGCGGAGACCGGGAACACGAACGTCGTCTATCGTCGGAAAGACGGTAAATACGGCTTGATCGAACCTGAATAATCTAACTTTGAATTCACACGGCCCTCCGACTTGGAGGGCCGTTTCGTTTTGCCTTTCCTTGAAAGCGTGGGTCACTTCGGTTAAACTGTACATTAGGGAAAAAACATGCATTTTTGACTGAGTGCAGAGGAGATAAAACGTATGGCGAACTTTTTGAAAGATTTATTTGCTCCACAGAAACGAGTATTGAAAAAAGCAGAAAAAGCGGCCGACTTAGTCGAGTCATTCGCTGAGCCGACGAAGGCGTTGTCTGACGAAGCACTTCAGGCGAAGTCTGTCGAATTCCGTGAGCGTCTGGATAAAGGGGAAACGCTTGACGATATCCTTCCGGAAGCGTTCGCGGTCTGTCGCGAGGCGTCAGAACGCGTGCTCGGCATGCGTCACTACCGCGTCCAGCTCATCGGGGGCTATGTGCTCCATAACGGCGACATCGCCGAGATGAAGACCGGTGAAGGGAAGACGCTCGTCGCGACGCTCCCGGTTTACTTGAACGCCCTGACTGGCCGTGGCGTACACGTCGTGACGGTCAACGAATATTTGGCGAAACGTGATAAAGAACTCATGGAACCGCTCTACTTCGCGCTCGGCCTCTCGGTCGGACTGAACGTCTCGAACATGGACCGCGTCGAGAAGCAGGCGGCGTACAACTGTGACATCACGTACTCGACGAACAACGAACTCGGGTTCGACTACTTGCGTGACAACATGGTCCTTTATAAGGAAGACCGTGTTCAGCGTGAGCTCTACTACACGATCGTCGATGAAGTCGACTCGATCCTCGTCGATGAGGCGCGGACCCCGCTCATCATCTCAGGGTCGGCCCAAAAATCAACCGAATTGTACACACGTGCCGACGCGTTCGTCCGGACGCTCAAGCTCGAAGACGACTACACGGTCGACGTGAAGACGAAATCGGTGTTACTCACGGACAAAGGGGTCGACCTCGCCGAGAAGTTCTTCGGCATCGACAACTTGTTCGCGATCGAGCACGTCTCGGTCAACCACCACGTCGGGCTCGCATTGCGTGCGAACGCCGTCATGCATCATGACGTCGACTATATGATCCGCGACGGCCAAGTCATGATCATCGACCAGTTCACAGGTCGGGTCATGGACGGACGCCGCTACTCGGAAGGTCTGCACCAGGCGATCGAGGCGAAAGAAGGCGTCGAGATTCAACGGGAATCGATGACGCTCGCGACGATCACGTACCAAAACTACTTCCGGATGTATGAGAAGCTGGCCGGGATGACCGGTACGGCGAAGACGGAGGAAGAAGAGTTCCGTAACATCTACAACATGCAAGTCGTCACGATCCCGACGAACAAGCCGATCGTCCGTGAAGACGGTTCTGACCTCATCTTCAAGTCGATGGAAGGCAAGTTCAAAGCCGTCGTCGAAGAGATCGCTTCGGCGCACGCGACCGGACAACCGGTCCTCGTCGGTACGGTCGCCGTCGAGACGTCTGAGTATTTGAGTAAGCTGCTCACGAAGAAGAAGATCAAACACGAAGTCTTGAACGCGAAAAACCACGCCCGTGAAGCCGAAATCGTCGAGAACGCCGGACAAAAAGGTTCGGTCACGATCGCGACGAACATGGCTGGACGCGGAACCGACATCAAGCTCGGCGAAGGTGTCATCGGGCTCGGCGGTCTTTACATCGTCGGTACCGAGCGCCACGAGTCGCGCCGGATCGACAACCAGCTCCGCGGTCGGGCCGGTCGTCAAGGCGACCCGGGTAAATCGCAGTTCTACTTGTCACTCGAAGATGAGCTCATGCGCCGCTTCGGGACTGACAGCCTCCAGAGCATGATGGAGCGCCTCGGCATGGACGACACGCAACCGATCGAGAGCCGCATGGTCTCGAAAGCGGTCGAGTCGGCTCAAAAACGTGTCGAAGGCAATAACTATGATGCCCGTAAACAGTTGCTCGGTTACGACAACGTCATGGCCGACCAACGGAAAGTCATGTATAAAGACCGGGCCAGCATCCTCGAGAACGAATCGGTCACCGATATCGTCCGCTCGATGATCCGTGAGACGGTCGAGATGGGCGTCGCGCAATACACGCCGCTCGAACTCGTGCCGGAAGAATGGAACATCGACGAGCTGGCGCACTGGGCCAACCAGACGCTCGCCCTCGAGAATGCGGTCGCCGGGAAAGACTTCTACGGCAAAGAACGCGAGGAGATCACTGAGCTGTTGCTTGAGCGGACGAACGCCCAGTACGAGGCGAAACGTCAACTTGCACCGCCGGAACGGTTCAACGAGTTCGAGAAGATCATCGTGCTCCGTGCCGTCGATTCGCACTGGATGGCGCACATCGACCATATGGACCAACTTCGTCAAGGGATCCACTTGCGTGCTTACGGACAGAACGACCCGCTCCGTGAGTATCAGGCGGAAGGCGTCAGCATGTTTGACGCGATGAACGCGGCCATCTCGGAAGAAGTGACCGGCTTCGTGCTCCGTGCCGAGGTCGGCGACAACCTCCGACGCGAGAAAGTCGTCGAGGAGGAAGTGGCGGTGTCTGGCAAGGACGACGCACCGGTGAAGAAAAAACCGGTCCGCCGTTCAGAAGACCAACGCCTCGGGCGCAACGACCCGTGCTGGTGTGGTTCAGGCAAGAAGTTTAAAAACTGTCACGGCAAACAACAAGCTTAATTTTAAAGAGGCGAGCCTGCTCGCCTCTTTCCTACGGAAAGGTGAATCTCACTATGGAAATTTCAGATATTCGGAACGAACTCGAGGCGATGGCAAAACGCCTCGAAAATTACAGACAATCGCTTAACTTATCAGAGAAACAGGCGCGCATCGCCGAGCTCGAGAACGAGATGACGTACCCGGACTTCTGGGACAGCCAAGAGAAGGCACAAAAAGTCATCGACGAGTCGAACGCGCTCAAAGCGATGGTCGACAAGTATCAAGAGCTCGCGGACGGTCACGAGGACGGCGAAGTTACGCTCGAACTCATCAAGGAAGAACCGGACGCCGAGATGCAAGGTGATCTTTCAGAGATGGTCATGGCGCTCAAGGCCGACTTCGACGCGTTCGAACTCGAGATCCTCTTGAACGGAACGTATGACACGAACAACGCCATCCTCGAGCTGCACCCGGGTGCGGGCGGTACCGAGTCGCAAGACTGGGCCTCGATGCTCCTCCGCATGTATCAGCGTTTCGCGGACAAACAAGGTTGGAAAGTCGAGACGGTCGACTACCTCGCGGGCGAGGAGGCCGGCGTCAAGTCGGTCACGCTCCGCATCGTCGGGCATAACGCCTACGGCTACTTGAAAGCGGAGAAAGGGATCCACCGCTTGGTCCGGATCTCGCCATTCGACTCGTCAGGCCGCCGCCACACGTCGTTCGTCTCGTGCGATGTCATGCCGGAATTCGATGACGATATCGAAATCGATATCAGAACCGAAGACCTCCGCATCGACACGTACCGCGCCTCGGGCGCCGGCGGTCAGCACATCAACACGACCGACTCGGCCGTCCGGATCACGCACGTGCCGACGGGTGTCGTCGTCGCATGTCAGGCCGAGCGTTCGCAGATCAAGAACCGTGAAGCGGCGATGAAGATGCTCAAGGCGAAACTGTACCAGCGCGAACTCGATGAGCAGCAACGCAAGCTCGACGAGATCCGCGGTGAGAAGACAGACATCGGCTGGGGTAGCCAGATCCGTTCATACGTCTTCCACCCGTATGCGATGGTCAAAGACCACCGCACGAGTTATGAAGTCGGGAACACGAGCGGCGTCATGGATGGAGACATCATGGGCTTCATCGACGCGTACCTCCGTAAGACAAATATGTGATGCATGTGGCTCAAAGACGTCCGTCTTTGGGCCACGTTGTATGTAGAGGAGAATTTCTTTAATGAAGCAAATCGTCAAAGACTATATTTACTTATTGACCGGTTCCGTGTTCGTCGCCTCGGCGTTCAGTCTGTTCCTGTTCCCGAACAACATCGCCTCGGGCGGCGTCAGCGGGATCTCGATCATCACGTACGAGCTGTTCGGCATCTCGCCGGGGGCGTTCCAACTCGTCTCGAACGTGTTGCTCCTCCTCGTCGGCTGGATGATCCTCGGGCTCGGCTTCGGCGTCAAATCGCTCGTCGGCTCGATCTTCTTACCAGGTGTGATCTTGTTTTATGAAGCGATCGGTGCGGGCGCGGCGGTCGACGATACGCTGCTCGCGGCCGTGTTCGGCGGCGTCGGTGTCGGGATCGGCCTCGGACTCATTTTCCGCGGCCGGGCCTCGACCGGCGGGATGGACTTACTCGCCCAGATCCTACATAAGTTCACCCACATCCCGCTCTATCTCTGTATCGCCATCCTCGACGGGACCGTCGTGGTCGTCGCGGCCGTCACGTTCTCGTTCACGACGGGACTGTACGCGCTGATCGCCTTGTACATCACGATCAAGATGATCGACTTCGTCCAGCTCGGCTTCACGCAAGACAAGATGGCGTATGTCATCTCGGACAAGCGTGACGTCATCACGCGCGCCGTCTTCGACGAGCTCGACCGGGGCGCGACCGAGATCCAGGCGATCGGCGCCTATTCGCGTCTCGACCGGCCGATGCTCCTCGTCGTCGTCCGTCAGAACGAGGTGAGCCGGTTGAGAGACCTGATCCGCCGCATCGACCCCGACGCGTTCCTCATCTTCAGCGAGGCGCACGAGGTGATGGGCCAAGGTTTCACCTCAGATAAACGGTATAGCAACGTCCCGTGAGATGTGGAATCTTTGTGTACTTTTCGTGAGATTAGGTTAAAGGCCTTGTCAAAACGGTTATAATGGATAATGTAGGCAATTTCTACAACTTAGGAGGGGAACCCTATATGAAGAAGTGGATGATGGCCATCGGCCTCGGCGCCATGCTCACGCTCGGTGCGTGCGGCGGCGGCGATGAAGAAGAAACGACAAGCAATGGGGATACGGGCTCGAACACGGCTTCGGTCGACGCGGAAGCGGTATACGCCCAAAACTGTGCAGCCTGTCACGGCGCGAACTTGGAAGGCATGAGCGGTCCGGCATTGACGGACGTCGGTGCACGCCTCTCAGCTGAAGATATCGAGAACATTATTCGAAACGGACAAGGCACGATGCCTGCGAACGTAATCGAGGACGACGAAGAGATCACAGCGGTCGCGGCTTGGCTCGCCGACAAGAAATAAGGATCAAGACCACGGGATAACCGTGGTTTTTTGCATTCCGTGGTTTGGATTGGTCGCCGTTCATCGGTGCGTTCGTCCTGTTGCTGTCGGCGCCATGACGACGAACGTTGGCATGTGGTATTTTGCGATGTTGTTCGACGCGTTGAAAAAACGTCCGACCGATAAACGGAACGATTGAACATAGGCACTCGCCCCGGCGAGTGCCTATTTGAATGTGCGTTTCACCAAATGTGACTGCAACGTGAAACGGACGTTCAATCCAACAATTTCCCACCGAACTCAATCGAACTGAAACAATCCTGTAATGGTTATTTAAAATTCTGGTTGTTATAATTGTAGGCGCTCCTACTACTGAATCTGATGAATCTTGACCTGTTAAGAAACTTGGACGGTGCCTTGACAGAATCACTAGTTATCGTGTAGAACTGAGGCTAGGCGAAAATATTCACTTACTAAACAACTATACACTCGTCATAGATGCATGAAAAATTTATAAAAAGGGTAGGGAATACGTTATGATCTCGATGCAAAAAGTTAGTAAAGTATATCCAAACGGTGTCGTCGCAGTCGACGACCTCGATTTGAAGATCGAAGACGGCGAATTTTTATACGTCGTCGGACCATCCGGCGCCGGGAAATCGACGTTCATGAAAATGATTTATCGGGAGGAGAAGCCGTCGAACGGTCAACTGTTGATCGATGGGATCGACGTCGGGAAATTAAAAAACCGTCACGTCCCGAAACTACGCCGCCAGCTCGGCGTCATCTTCCAAGATTATAAGCTGCTCCCTTCATTGACGGTGTATGAGAACGTCGCGTTCGCCCTCGAAGTCGTTCAGGCCGACACAGGTACGATGCGTAAGCAAGTCATGGACGTCTTAAACTTAGTCGGACTTAAACATAAGGCACGTAACTATCCGGACGAACTGTCGGGTGGCGAACAGCAACGTGTCTCGATCGCCCGCGCCATCGTCAACAAGCCGAAGCTCATCATCGCCGACGAGCCGACCGGTAACTTAGATCCGGATACGGCATGGGGCATCATGGAAGTATTCCAAGAGATCCATCGCCGCGGGGCGACGATCGTCATGGCGACACATAACCGTGACATCGTCGATAAGATCCGTCATCGCGTCATCGCGATCGAAAATGGCAAAGTCGTCCGCGATGAAGAGAAAGGAGCATATGGCTATGATATTTAAAAGTGGGCTACGCCATTTACGCGAAGGGTTCAAAGGGACGCTTCGCAACGGTTGGATGTCGTTTGCGGCCATCAGTGCCGTCACCATCACCTTGTTACTCGTCGGCGTCTTCGCCCTCGTCATGTTCAATGTCAACGAGATCTCAGAGAACGTCGAGAACGACGTCGAGATCCAAGTGTTCGTCACACGGACAGCGGAGGAAGCGAACGTCGAGAAGCTAGGCGAGAACTTAGAACAGATCCCGGGCGTCGCCTCGGTGACGTTCAGCTCGAAAGAGGAGGAACTCGAAAACTTCCGCAACCAGCTCGGGGAAGACGCCAACGCGTACGGAACGGTCGAGAAAGACAACCCGCTCCATGACCGCTACATCGTCAAAGCATCAGACCCGCTTAACACGGAGACGGTCGCCGACGCGGTCCAGTCACTCGAAAACGTCGATAAGGTCACGTACGGTCAGGACTATATCGATAAGATGTTCGCCTTCTTCAACGGAATCCGCATCGGTGGACTCGTGTTGATCGTCGGACTCACGCTCATGGCGATGTTCCTCATCTCGAACACGATCAAGATGACGATCTTCTCACGCCGTCGCGAAATCGAGATCATGCGTCTCGTCGGAGCGAAAAACAGCTTTATCCGCTGGCCATTCTTCATCGAGGGACTTCTGCTCGGTGTGCTCGGCGCGCTCATCCCGATCGCGGTCATTTATTTCGGCTATGACGTCGCATATGGTGCTTTACAACCATCGCTAGATCAACTGAATAGTGATATATTTAAATTGATCGATCCATCGGTACTCACGACGCAAGTCTCGCTCGTCTTGCTTGCGCTCGGTGCGTTCATCGGGATCTGGGGATCGACGACATCGCTCGGTCGATTCTTAAAAGTCTAGTTTAAATATGAGGAGGAATTGGCGGATGAAACGTTCGCTTGCGCTTGGATTAAGTTTGACGCTACTCGCCGCGCCGGTCATGGCGACGGAGAAAGAGACGTTGAAAGAACGACAAGATCGTCTATCCAATCAATTGGAGCAGTCTAAAAAAGCGCAAGTCGAGACGGACGCCGAGCTCGAAGTCACCGAGGCACAGCGCGACGCGGTCTCAACCGAGGTTCGTGCCGTCAATGAACGCCTCGAGGGCTTAAGTGAACAGATCGCCGTCCAGCAAGTCGAAGCGGACGCGGCGCGCTCAGAGCTCGAGGCGACCCGCCAACAACTCGCTGCCCAAGGGCAGTATCTTGAAGGCCAGAAGGCGCTCCTTAGTGAGCGTCTTCGTGTGCTTCAAATACACGAGGACCGGTCTTATCTCCAAGTCGTGTTCGAATCCCGCTCGTTCGGGGATTTCGTGACGCGGCTCATGACCGCACAGACGATCGCGGAGCAAGACCGGGACCTCATACATAGCTATATGCATGAAGTCGAGCGCCTCGAGACGCTCGAGGCGACGCAACGGACACAGCTGTCGTTCGTCAAACAAAAAGAGCGCGAGCTCGTCGTCACGAAACAAGCGCTCGATCAAGCGGCCGCAGAGAAACATGTGCTTCTCTCGGAACTAAACGAGCAGGTCGAACTGCTCGAGCTCGAACGGATGACCCGTGGCGAAGAACAGGCGCTCATGAACGAACAGCGCCGCATCATCGCCAGTCAGCTCGACGCGATCGCGACGGCTGAACGGGAACAAGCGGAAGCCGAGGCTCGCGCGAAACAAGAGGCCGAGGCAAAAGCCGCCGCAGAAGCGCGAGCACGGGCCGAAGCAGCGGCACGAGCCGAAGCCACCGAACGAGCCGAAGCCACCGAACGAGCCGAAGCGAATCAAGAAACCGTGACACCACAGGCACCGCCAGCAGCGGAACCGAAAACCGTCACGGCTCCGGTCAGTACGTTCTTGCGCCCGGTGTCGGGTTACGTGTCGAGCCGATTCGGACCGCGGGAGAACCCGCTGACCGGGGCGCCGGAATCGCACCGCGGCATCGATATCGTCAACGCGACCGGCACACCGATCGTCTCGGCCGCCCCAGGTATCGTCATCAAGGCGGCTGAAGCGACCGGTTACGGCAACGTCGTCTTCGTCTCGCACGTCGTGAGCGGGCAAGTCTGGACGACCGTCTACGGTCATTTAGATTCGATCACGGTAGCGGCCGGCCAGTCGATCGGGGCGGGCCAGACGGTCGGTACGCTCGGCAACACGGGCTGGTCGACGGGACCGCATCTCCACTTCGAGCTCCACCGTGGGGAGTGGGCACCCGGGCAACCAAATGCGGTCGACCCGGGTCCTTATATCGGCTACTGACAGACGGACGCGTCCCAAATATGTGGAACGCGTCCGTTTTTCTGAAGTTTTTGCTATACTGGATGAAAGACCGACAAAAAGAAATGAGGGACTTACCCGTGAAAAACACAACCGCAGGACTACTCGCCGGCGCGACGTTCGTGGCAGGGGCCGGTGCAGGCCTGGCGACGATGGCGTTCACCGATACGAGGTTACCGATCCAACCGAAAGCAGAAGGTTGGGACAAGGTCGAACAAGTCCGCAGCTTGATCGAGACGCACTCGCTAAAGGACATCTCGGAAGAAGACTTGTTGACCGGTGCCCTTGACGGTATGACGGCAGCGCTCGATGACCCGTACTCGGACTTCCTCGACGCGGAAGAAACGTCACAGTTCACCGACTCGATCGAGTCGAGCTTTGAAGGAATCGGCGCGACTTTGGAGAAGAAAGGAGAAGACATCTTGATTGTCGCTCCAATCAAAGGCGCACCAGCCGAGGCGGCAGGTCTTCGCCCAGGGGATATCATCACCGCGGTCGACGGCGAATCGATCGAAGGGATGGCCGTCGAAGAGGCGGTCCAGCTCATCCGTGGCGAAAAAGGAACTGTTGTCACGCTGACGATCCGTCGCGGCGGGCAAGAGGCCGACTACGAGATCACACGGGATACGATCCCGATCGAGACGGTTTACTCGGAAGTGAAAGAGCAGGACGGCAAAAAGATTGGCTATCTCGAAGTGACCCAGTTCTCAGAGCCGACGGCCGATGAGTTTTTAGAGCAGCTCGAGACGCTCGAAGCAGAGAATATCGATAGCTTGATCATCGACGTCCGCGGTAACCCGGGTGGTCTCTTGCCGGCCGTCATCGCGATGACCGAAGGGTTCGTCCCGACGGACAAGCCGGTCGTTCAGATCGAGAACGCCGACGGCGAACGTCAATCCCAAAACGGACGCGCCCGTGAGGCGAAGCCGTACAATTTGTTCGTCTTGACGAACGAAGGCTCGGCCTCGGCGTCCGAGATTTTGGCCGGTGCGCTCAAAGAAGGCGCCGGTGCGACGATTATCGGCAATGCGACGTTCGGGAAAGGCGTCGTCCAGACGGCGTTCGACTTGGAAGACGGCAGCAACTTGAAGCTGACGACGAGCAAATGGCTCACACCGGACGGCAACTGGATCAACGAGACGGGTATCGAGCCTGACGTTGAGGTCGATCAACCGGATTACTTCGGGGTCAACCGCATCCTCGCGGAAGAGGATGCGCTCGAAGTCGGGGACTACGGCGAGACGGTGTCGAACCTGCATACGGTGTTGACCGGGATCGGTTACGCGCCGGGCGGTCAGCCGGGTTACTTTGGTGACACGATGGCACAGGCGGTCTCGGACTTCCAAGCCGACAACAACTTGGCGGAGGACGGGGTCGTCAATGAAGCGACAGCGTCCGCGCTCGAGTCACGGTTGCTTGAAGTCATCCAAGACGAGGCGAACGATGCCCAGTTGAACCGGGCACTTGAAGAAGCCGCAAAATAAGGATTAGGGAAAGGATTGGACAAGTGTGGACGTTCTACGAATGAGTTTTACCGCTTTGTTGACCTTGTTAGGTAGTCCGCTGCTCTGGGCGACGTTCGTCTCCCTCGCTTACATATCTATGACGCGCATTAAACGAGAGCGAAGCATGTTCCGGTCGCGCCGACGCTCGCCAAAGTCAGATTGGCGCCACTTTGTGTGGCCGAGTCTGTTGCTCGCGGTCCTCGGAACGGTAGCGACCGTCTTGCTCGAGACGACGGTCAACTTCGAGTGGGTCATCACGTTCACCGTCCTCTACGCCCTGATCGTCTTGACGATGCATCCGCGCTTCATGAGTCCGGCGTTTCCGTTCCTGATCATGCTCGTGGTCATCAGTCTGCGTGACGTTGTCTCGCTCGCGGGGCTCACGGATTGGGTCGACCGGCTCGCCGACGTCGAGTGGCCGGTGTATGCGCTCGTGTTCGGCATCGTCACGCTCGCCGAAGCGATCCTCCTTCGTTGGAACGGAACCAAAGAGACGTCACCGACGCTCATCTTGTCGAAGCGCGGCCAGTTCATCGGTGGACACGTCGTCAAGCGGATTTGGTTCTTTCCGCTCATCGTCTTTTTACCGCCGTCGTTCGGGCTCGACTTCTCGGTGCCGGTCATCTTGCCGATCCCGATCGGGGTCAGCCTGCTATCGACCGGGGCACTGCCGGGAACGCTGCTCGGCCGCTTGAGCCTGTATCGCGGTTTGCTCGCAGTGGTCGCGCTCGGCCTGTTTGCCGGGTCGTACGTCCTCGACGTCCCGTACGTCGCTTATGTGTTGATCGGTCTGTTCGTCTTGTACGAGTTCGCCTTGCAGCTCATCAAACGCGAGAATCGCGGCACGACACCGGTCTTCCTGAACGGGAACCGCGGGGCGGTCATCATCGATACGCTTCCGGGTTCGCCGGGGGAGACGATGCAGCTCGTTCCAGGTGAGTCGATCTACAAAGTGAACGGTACGGTCATCACCGGAGGGAGCAGCTTTTATGAGGCGCTTCAACTCCATAAGCCGTACATCAAGCTCGAAGTGCTCAACTTGAACGGGGATATCCGCTTCGTGCAACGGGCGATGTATGAGGCCGACCCGCACGAGCTCGGGATCTTGTTCGTCGGGGAACCGATGAGCCCGCGCTTGCGCTTACGGAAATTATAAAAGGGAGCATCCGTCGCGGATGCTCCCTTGCTTGTGTTTAGACTTCAAGTTTTGATGGTTTGAAGCCCATTGTCGCTTCGACGGCGTGTTGCCAGCCTTTGTAGAGCTCTTCACGATGCGTTTCATCCATGTTCGGTTCGAACTGATGGTCGAGTTTCCATTGCTGCTTGATCTCGTTCTGGTCTTTCCAGAACCCGACGGCGAGTCCGGCGAGGTAGGCGGCGCCGAGCGCCGTCGTCTCACTCACTTCCGGACGTTCGACCGGTACGTTCAAGATGTCCGCTTGGAACTGCATGAGGAAGTCGTTGTTGACCGCACCACCGTCGACGCGGAGCGTCTTCAATGCGATGCCGGAATCTTGCTCCATCGCCGTCAAGACGTCGCGTGTCTGATAGGCGAGCGATTCGAGCGTCGCCCGGACGAAGTGTTCTTTTTCCGTACCGCGGGTGAGCCCGAAGATGGCGCCGCGGACGTCCGAGTCCCAATACGGGGCACCGAGTCCGACGAAGGCCGGGACGACGTAGACCCCGTCGGTCGTGTCGACACGGTTCGCATACTGTTCCGTATCTTTCGCCGACTTGAGCATACGCATCCCGTCACGGAGCCACTGGATGGCCGATCCGGCGACAAAGATCGATCCTTCGAGCGCGTACTCGACTTTTCCGTTATAGCCCCAGGCGATCGTCGTCAACAGACCGTGGTCCGACTTGACGGCTTCTTCTCCCGTGTTCATAAGCATGAAGCAACCCGTTCCGTATGTGTTCTTCCCTTCGCCTGACTCGAAGCAGGCTTGGCCGAACAAGGCGGCCTGCTGGTCACCGGCCGCGCCGGCGATCGGGACTTCGAACCCGAAGAAGTGGTACGGGATCGTGTGGGCGTATACTTCACTCGATGGCTTGACTTCAGGCAGCATCGACTTCGGTACGGTGAGGATGTCGAGCAACTCATCGTCCCACTTCTGCTCGTAGATGTTGTACATGAGCGTCCGTGACGCGTTCGAGTAGTCGGTGACGTGCGCGAGACCGCCCGAGAGCTTCCAGATGAGCCACGTGTCGATCGTTCCGAACAACAAGTCTCCCGCTTCCGCTTTCTCACGGGCGCCTTCGACGTTGTCGAGGATCCATTTTACTTTCGTCCCCGAGAAGTAAGCATCGATCAAGAGGCCGGTTTTGTCACGGAACAAGTCCGCATGGCCCGCTGCTTTCAATTCGTCACAGATGCCGGCAGTCTGACGCGATTGCCAGACGACGGCGTTGTAGACAGGTCTGCCGGTCGACTTCTCCCAAACGACCGTCGTCTCCCGTTGGTTCGTGATGCCGATGGCCGCGATCTCTTTCGGGTCGATGTCGGCCGAACCGAACGCCTCGGCCATGACGGCGAGGACCGAACCCCAAATCTCGTTGGCGTTATGCTCGACCCAGCCTGGTTTCGGGAAGTACTGCTTGAACTCGCGTTGAGCGGTCGTGACGATCTTGCCGTCGTGGTCGAAGATGATGACCCGTGAACTGGTCGTACCTTGGTCGATTGCTAAAATATACCGTTTTTCTTTGTCCATATGAATGTGCCTCCTTAGAAGTTAGGGTGATTATGGGACGAGGATACCATAGAGCAACGCGGCGATGACGGCGCCGATGATCGGTCCGACGACCGGGACCCATGCGTAGGGCCAGTCTGACGTCCCTTTGTTTTTAATCGGGAGTATCGCATGCGCGATCCGCGGTCCGAGGTCACGGGCCGGGTTGATCGCATAACCGGTCGTTCCACCGAGTGAGAGACCGATCGAGACGACGAGGAGTGCGACGATGAGCGGGTTCAACCCGTCGGCGAACGTGTTGGCGCCGAACGAGAGTATGGCGAAGACGAGGACGAACGTCCCGATGATCTCTGAGATCAAGTTGAACGGGATGTTCCGGATCGCTGGTATGGTCGAGAACGTCGCAAGTTTCGCACCTTGGTCTTCGGTCACGTCGTAGTGCGGTTTGTAGTGCGCGTAGACGAGACAAGCCCCAATGAACGCCCCGATGAACTGGGCCAGGATGTACAGTGGCACATCAGCCCATGGGAAGGCCCCGCTCGTGGCGAGTCCGATCGTGACGGCCGGGTTGATGTGCGCGCCTCCGTAAATACCTGCAGCGTACACCCCAATCATAACGCCAAAGCCCCAACCGAACGTGATGACGATCCAGCCGCCGTTCTCGGCTTTCGAGTGGCGGAGGACGACGCCGGCGACGACACCGTTACCGAGCAAGACGAGTAGCATCGTACCGATGATTTCGCTGACAAATGCTGACATGTGATACTCCCTTCCTTTCGTATTAGAGTTGACTTACCACTTTTTTATATCCCCTAAATGAAAGCGCTTCGAAACCAAGATATTGAAAAAACCACTTCTCAACGAGAAAAGTGGTTCGGACTGGTAAATCGTTTGGAAAAATCGATGCTGATGCCGACGAGAAATACAGCAAGGGTACTCAAGCTCGCATAAGACAACGGTGTCCACCATGTCGCCCCGAGGTCGAGCACGATCGAGGTGATGACAGCCAAGTAGAGCCAAGCGAGCCGTCTTGAAATCTCGTGGTCCCGATAACGATTCGTGAGCGCTGCACCGAATGGGGCACCGATGAAAGCACCCGTCACCAAGGCGATCGGGGCCACGTAATCGAGCGACAGCGACGGCAGGTAACCGCTGAGCCCGCCGAGCGAGATGAACAGGACGGCGGCGAGACTCGTCCCGACGGCACGGTGCGTCGAAAACCCGAGCCAGCTCACGAGCAGCGGGACGATGATAAAACCGCCGCCGATGCCGAGGAGCGCCGACAAGAGTCCGGCGATCGCACCGATGAAGAAACTTGCGGCAAATCCGGATTTTTTCCGTTTCGACGGCTTCGATGTTTTCTTTAGAAGCGTAACGGCAAAATAAGAAAGGATAAGCAAATAGAACACATTCAGCAACCAATCATACGTCCCGGAGATCGAGAGTACGAGCCGGCTCGACAGCTGCGCAGTGACGGCGCCGGTCAGACCGACCGTGAGACCGGTCGACCACGACACGTTGCCGAGCGACGAGTGCTTCTTCGCGCCGGCCAGGCTCGTCCCGACGACGAACAAAAGTGACGTCGCGACCGCCTCGGCCGCCGAGTATCCGTTGAACAAGAGCACCGGGACGATGATGACACCGCCCCCGATACCGAAGAAACCGGACAAGGCGCCGACGACCGCGCCGAGCGGGATGAAGAGAAGTGACCACATGACGACCCACCCATTTCTGTTTAGATTCCTCCTCACTATAGCGAATCGGGGAGCGGTTTGGGAAGCGTCTCAGAAGCGAATATTTGTTCGTGTATGTGCTATAATCAAGTCAATATGCAAGGAACAGAAAGCGAGGAATATACATGGACAAGATCAATGTTCCGTTCGAATTACATTCGGAATATAGTCCGGCCGGCGACCAGCCGGAGGCGATCCGCCAGCTCATCGAAGGCGTCAATCGCGGCGACCGTTACCAGACGCTGCTCGGTGCGACCGGTACCGGGAAGACGTTCACCGTATCGAACGTCATCCAGGAAGTGAAGAAGCCGACGCTCGTCTTAGCTCACAACAAGACGCTCGCCGGCCAGCTCTATTCCGAGTTCAAAGAGTTTTTCCCGAACAACGCCGTCGAATATTTCGTCAGCTACTATGACTACTATCAACCGGAGGCGTACGTGCCGTCGACCGACACGTTCATCGAGAAAGACGCCTCGATCAACGACGAGATCGACAAGCTCCGTCACTCGGCGACGTCGTCCTTGTTCGAGCGGGACGACGTCATCATCGTCGCATCCGTGTCATGTATATACGGTCTCGGTAACCCGGAAGAATATAACAGTCTCGTCTTAAGTCTCCGCGTCGGCAAAGAGATGGGGCGCGACCAGATGCTCCGCAAACTGATCGACATCCAATATGAACGGAACGACATCGATTTCCAGCGCGGGCGCTTCCGTGTCCGCGGCGACGTCGTCGAGATCTTCCCGGCGTCACGCGACGAGCAGTGCTTGCGCGTCGAATTCTTCGGTGACGAGATCGACCGCATCCGCGAGATGAACCCGCTCACCGGCGAGATCATCGCCGACCGTGAACACGTCTCGATCTTCCCTGCATCCCACTTCGTCACCCGCGACGAGAAGCTGCAAAAGGCGATCGTCAACATCGAGGCCGAGCTCGAGCAACAACTCGAGAAGTTCCGCGAAGAAGGCAAACTGCTTGAAGCACAGCGTCTCGAGCAGCGGACGAACTACGACCTCGAGATGATGCGCGAGATGGGTTACTGTTCAGGCATCGAGAACTATTCGCGCCATCTGAACTTGACGGAGGAAGGGGCGACGCCGTACACGCTCATCGATTACTTCCCGAAAGACTTCTTGCTCATCGCCGACGAGTCGCACGTGACATTGCCGCAAGTCCGCGGGATGTACAACGGCGACCAGGCACGTAAACAAGTGCTCGTCGACCACGGTTTCCGTCTGCCTTCAGCCAAGGACAATCGTCCGCTCAAG
This sequence comes from Exiguobacterium sp. SH5S13, assembly GCF_004337085.1. Lineage (NCBI taxonomy): Bacteria > Bacillati > Bacillota > Bacilli > Caryophanales > Exiguobacterium > Exiguobacterium sp. SH5S13. The sequence goes on from NZ_SJUS01000014.1 coordinate 23,782, forward strand.
TTCGATGAGTTCGAGAAGAAGTTGAGTCAGGCGATCTTCATCTCGGCGACACCGGGCCCGTATGAGCTCGAGCATACACCAAACATGATCGAGCAGATCATCCGGCCGACGGGTCTACTCGACCCGACGATCGAGATCCACCCGATCAAAGGACAGATCGACTACTTGATGGACCAGATCCGTGACCGCATCAAACAGGACGAACGCGTCCTCGTGACGACGCTCACGAAGAAGATGGCCGAAGACTTGTCGGACTATCTCCGTGAAGCGGGCATCAAGGTCAACTATATGCACTCCGAGATCAAGACGCTCGAACGGATCGAGATCATCCGTGACCTGCGGCTCGGTAAATACGACGTCCTCGTCGGGATCAACTTGCTGCGGGAAGGTCTCGATATCCCGGAAGTGAGTCTCGTCACGATCCTCGACGCCGATAAGGAAGGGTTCCTCCGTTCTGACCGGTCACTCATCCAGACGATCGGACGGGCAGCCCGTAACTCGAACGGCCACGTCATCCTGTTCGCCGACAAGATGACCGATTCAATGAAACGGGCGATCGGGGAGACCGACCGCCGTCGCACGATCCAGCAAGAATACAATGAAGAGCACGGCGTCACGCCGCAGACGATCCGTAAAGAAGTGCGCGGCGTCATTCGCGCGACGGTCGCTGCCGAAGAAGACGTGCTCGAGTCGCTCAGCTCGATGAATCAAGACGAGCGCGAGGCGGCGATCGGCAAACTAGAAGAAGAAATGAAACAAGCGGCCCGCGACCTTCAGTTCGAGCGGGCGGCCGAATTGCGTGACTTAATCTTGGAGTTGAAGGTAGGGAATTAAATGGCTGAAAAGAAAAATGCGATCGTCATCAAAGGGGCGCGCGTCAACAACTTGAAAAACATTGATATCGATATCCCTCGTGACCAGCTCGTCGTCTTGACGGGTCTGTCGGGATCAGGGAAGTCATCGCTCGCATTCGATACGATCTACGCCGAAGGGCAGCGCCGTTACGTCGAGAGCCTGTCGGCATACGCCCGTCAGTTCCTCGGACAGATGGACAAGCCGGACGTCGATACGATCGAAGGATTGAGCCCGGCCATCTCGATCGACCAGAAGACGACGAGCCGTAACCCGCGCTCGACCGTCGGGACGGTGACGGAGATCTATGACTACTTACGGCTCCTGTTCGCCCGCATCGGGAAACCCGTCTGTCCGCGCCACGGCATCGAGATCTCAAGCCAGACGATTTCACAGATGGTCGACCAAGTGATGGAGCTCCCGGAGAAGACGCGCCTGCAAATCTTGGCGCCGATCGTGTCGGGACGGAAAGGCACGCACGTCAAAGTGTTCGACTCGCTCAAAAAAGAAGGGTTCGTCCGGGTCCGTGTCAACGGGGAGACGGTCGAACTGACCGATGACATCGAGCTCGACAAGAACAAGAAACATTCGATCGAGGTCGTCGTCGACCGGCTCGTCGTCCGCGCTGACGTCGAAGGCCGCCTCGCCGACTCACTCGAGACGGCACTCCGCCTCGCGGACGGCCGCGCCATCATCGACAAGATGGACGGGACCGAGCTGCTGTTTAGCGAACATCATGCTTGCCCGATCTGTGGCTTCTCGATCGGTGAGCTCGAGCCGCGCATGTTCTCGTTCAACTCACCGTTCGGGGCCTGCCCGACGTGTGACGGTCTCGGTACGAAACTCGACGTCGACCCGGAGCTCGTCATCCCGGACCCGTCGAAGACGCTGAAAGAAGGCGCGGTCGTCGCATGGCAGCCGACGAGCTCGCAATATTATCCGCAGCTGCTCGCCTCGATGTGTCAGCATTTCGACATCGACATGGACGTGCCGTTCGAACGGCTGTCAAAACGTGACCAAGACCTCGTCTTGCACGGGACGGAAGAAGAATCGTTCTTGTTCCGCTACGAGAACGACTTCGGCCAAGTCCGGACGAACACGATCTTTTTTGAAGGAGTGCTCCGCAACATCGAGCGCCGCTATAAAGAGACGACGTCGGATTACATCCGGGAACAGATGGAGACGTATATGGCGACGCACGCCTGCCCGACGTGTAACGGCTATCGGTTGAAAGAAGAGACGCTCGCCGTCAAGATCACCGACCGCCACATCGGGGAAGTGACGACACTCTCGGTCGAGCATGCGCTCGCCTTGTTCGAGTCGCTCATGGACGAACTGAGCGAAAAAGATATCGCCATCGCCCGGCTCATCTTGCAAGAGATCAGAGAGCGGCTCAGCTTCCTGAACAACGTCGGTCTCGACTACTTGACGTTGTCGCGGGCGGCCGGGACGTTATCAGGCGGGGAGGCGCAGCGGATCCGTCTTGCCACGCAGATCGGATCGCGGCTGACCGGCGTCTTGTACGTCTTGGACGAGCCGTCGATCGGCCTGCACCAGCGTGATAACGACCGCTTGATTGCGACGCTCAAACAGATGCGCGACATCGGCAATACGCTCATCGTCGTCGAGCATGACGAGGACACGATGATGGCAGCCGACTACTTGATCGACATCGGACCTGGCGCCGGAGAGCACGGTGGAGAAGTCATTGCCGCCGGGACACCGAAGCAGATTATGAAGAACCGAAAGTCGCTCACCGGGCAATACTTGTCGGGAAAACGGTTCATCCCGCTGCCGGCTGAGCGCAAAGTGCCGGACGAGCGTTTCATCAGGATCGTCAAAGCAGCAGAGAACAACTTGAAAGAGGTCGACGTATCGATTCCGCTCGGTATGTTCATCGCCGTCACCGGTGTCTCCGGCTCCGGGAAGTCGACGCTCATCAACGAGATCCTGTACAAGTCGCTCGCGCACCATATTAACCGCGCCAAAGCGAAGCCAGGGAAGCATAAGACGATCGAAGGGCTGGACCAGATCGATAAAGTCATCGATATCGACCAGTCGCCGATTGGACGGACGCCGCGGTCGAACCCGGCGACGTATACGGGTGTGTTCGATGACATTCGTGACGTGTTCGCGTCGACGAACGAGGCGAAGATGCGCGGTTACAAGAAAGGCCGCTTCAGTTTCAACGTCAAAGGCGGGCGCTGTGAGGCGTGCCGCGGGGACGGGATCATCAAAATCGAGATGCACTTCCTTCCAGACGTTTACGTCCCGTGTGAGATCTGTCACGGCAAACGCTACAATCGGGAGACGCTCGAAGTGAAGTATAAAGGCAAGACGATCGCCGATGTGCTCGACATGACGATCGAGGAAGGACTCGACTTCTTTGACAAGATTCCGAAAATCAAGCGGAAGATCCAGACGATCTATGACGTCGGCCTCGGCTACATGAAGCTCGGACAACCGGCGACCGAACTGTCGGGCGGGGAAGCGCAACGCGTCAAGCTCGCGTCTGAGCTTCACAAACGTTCGACCGGCAAGACGATCTACATCTTGGACGAGCCGACGACCGGTCTTCACGTCGACGATATCGCTCGGTTGTTGGTCGTATTGCAGCGCCTCGTCGAGAACGGGGACACGGTGCTCGTCATCGAGCATAACTTAGACGTCATCAAATCGGCCGACTACTTGATCGACCTCGGACCTGAAGGCGGGGACGGCGGCGGCGCGATCGTCGCGACCGGGACGCCGGAAGAAGTCGCCGAAGTCACGGCGTCGTACACCGGCAAGTATTTGAAACCGGTGCTCGAACGCGATGCGGCCCGGGCCAAACCGAAAGCAGGAAAAAAGAAATAAGTATAGAAATGTTTAGAAACGGGAACATGATTGACGTGTAACCAAATCGAAGGGGGAAACGAACGTGAAACAAGAAATGCGTGAACTGATTCTCCAGCAAGTGAAAGATGGCAAACTGACGATCGAGGAAGGGATGACCCAACTCGAGCGGCTCGAGAAGTTGGAGCCGGAGCGTATGCAAGCGCTTGAAGAACATCAAGAGACGGAGAAGGTCGATGCCTACTCGGTCGAGTCGCTCACGACGAAACTGACGTCAGCGGTCGATGGACTCGTGACGAAACTTCGCGACAGCGACTTCTCGTTCAGCTCGAACTTCGGGCCGGAAGTGACGTACTCGAAATCGTTCCCGTTCACCGGGAAAGACATCCTACTCGACTTGTTCAACGCCTCGGCGACAATCGTCTCGTCGGACCATGACGAGTGTGAACTGATCGTCACCGGTCGTCCGCTCCGGCAGCAAGACGCGGACAAGGCGCTCGAACAGCTCCAGTCGGCCGTCAAACATTCGGTCATCGGCGACCGTCTCGTCATCTCACTTCGTGACAAGCTCGTCCGGGCCCACGTTGAACTGTACGTCCCGCATCATCATTTCGACCACTTGAACGTCCAAACGTTGAACGGTGAAGTCCGTGCCGACGGGATCGACGTCGAGAGCTTCCGCGTCCAGACGGCGAACGGCCGCGTCGTGCTTCACGAGGTGCACGCTTCAGAGATCCTCGTCAACACGGGCAATGGTACGGTCGAGGTCGAAGCGACCGAGTCTGAGCTCGTCCACGTCCGGACCGGTAACGGTTCTGTCATCGTGAACGGGAAGTATGACAAGGCCTCGCTCAAGACCGGCAACGGCAACATCCGCGCCGAACTCGCGACGGCGCGTCCGGCCAAGTTCGAAATCGCTTCGCTCGCCGGGAACATCCGACTCGTCTTGCCTCACGGCGTCGAAGTCGAAGGTGATCTCGAGACGAACTTCGGTGGGCTCCACTGCGACTTAGACGACCTCGAGATCGTCCGCGATCGTAAAGATGTCGCCCAGCGTCGTCTCGAGTTCTTATCAGGCCGTGGTCAGACGCCGCGCATCGAAGTCGAGGCCGGTACGCGTACTGGTACGATCGACCTCGAGCACGGTTCACTCCACACGCCGTCGACGTTCCTCGAAGAAGACAAGCACGAACCGACGGAACCGAATGATCCGGTCGACCCGGTCAATCCGGCCGACTTGAACAACCCGTTCCATCAGCAATGACGATCAACCCCGAAGGCGAGCGCCTTCGGGGTTCTTTTTGTACAGCGTGAATCATAAGAAGCCCGAAGGCAGTTGCCTCCGGGCTTTGTCACGTCATAAATTCATTTCGTTCTCGAACTGTTCCCATTCCATCATCGGGGCGTCATACAACGTGAACGAGCCGATGATAAAGAGGATAAACAGAATCGGTCCAGCGATGAGTAGGAAGATCCCGAGGTTCCGCATTTTTTTCGAGCGGTTCCAGTAGAAGATGATGGCGACGATCATCGAAAGTAACGAGCCAGACAAGAAGACACCGACGATGTTCAGGATGAACAACAAGAGCACCGTCTCGTTCTTCGTCGTCGCATATTCGCGCCACATGTCGATGAGCGACTTGATCAAATAGACGAGCGCCGCGATCCCGACGATAAAAATAAAGGCGATGGCAATCCAAAAGAGTGCGTCCATTTTGTTTCACCTCCTTAATCATCTATACCCGTTCTACGCAATTGCCACAAATTAGTTTCATTCCTTTTGAATTGACAAGTTTTGGCTCAGTTTTCATTAACGCTTCTCATGAGGAGCTATGATACAATAATGAGCGTGAAAGGGGCAGATACTTATGCAAAATATCGTACGCACGGCTCAACTCGTTGAGCGCTTCAAGCTTCAAGTCATTTCCGGGGAAGAAGGGCTTCACCGTCCTGTCGCCACACCGGACCTCAGTCGACCAGGACTTGTCCTCGCCGGCTACTATACACACTATGCGAAGAACCGTCTCCAAGTGCTCGGCAAGACGGAGCTCACGTTTTACGCGAGCCTGTCTGAAGAAAGCCGGCGCGAGCGTGCCAAAATTCTTTGCACGGAGTCGACACCGGGCATTCTCATCACGCGCGGATTCGACATCCCGATCGAGATCGAGGAAGAGGCCGAGGCGGCAAACGTTCCGCTCATGCGCACGAACGCGGTGACGACGTCGATCGAGTCACAGATCACGAACTTCCTCGAGATGGAACTCGCACCGATGACGGCGATGCACGGCGTCCTCGTCGACATTTACGGTGTCGGCGTCCTCATCAAAGGACAGAGCGGCGTCGGTAAATCCGAGACCGCGCTCGAGCTCGTCAAGCGGGGCCACCGTCTCGTCGCCGACGACTCGGTCGAGATCCGGCAGACGGGCGACCAGCTGCTCGTCGGGTCGGCACCAAAACTGATCCGCCACTTGCTCGAGATTCGCGGGATCGGCATCATCGACGTGATGACGCTGTTCGGAGCGGGCGCCGTCCGTTCGCATAAAAAGATCAGCTTGATCATCAACCTCGAGAACTGGGACGCCGGCAAAGTGTATGACCGCGTCGGGCTCGACCATAACACGATGAAGATCATCGACAGTGAAGTGCCGCTACTCACGATCCCGGTCCGTCCGGGACGTAACTTGGCCGTCATCGTCGAAGTCGCGGCGATGAACTATCGCCTGCAAAACATGGGCATCAACACGGCGGAAGAGTTCGCCGAACGACTCGCCAACGCGATCCACGATAACGAAGGGGACATGGAATGATGGTGGAGCCGACGTTTGACCGCGTAGCGTTCGAGATCGGGTCGCTCCCGATCTATTGGTACGGCATGATCATCGCCTTCGGAGCGATGCTCGGTCTCGTCCTCGCCTTGTTCGAGGCGAAGCGACTCAATTATGATTCGGAGCGGGTCGTCGACGTCATCATCTGGGCGATCCCGATCAGTATCGTCTTCGCCCGGATTTACTATGTCGTGTTCCAATGGGATTACTACAGCCAAAACCTCGGGCAGATCATCGATATCCGCCAAGGCGGAATCGCGATTCACGGGGCCATCTTCGGCGCCTTGCTCGTCGTCATCATCTACTCGATGCGTAAATCGATGTCGTTCTGGAAAGTGACCGACATCCTCGCGCCATCGCTCTTGCTCGGTCAAGCGATCGGCCGGTGGGGCAACTTCATGAACCAAGAGGCGCACGGGTCTGAGACGACGAGCCGGTTTTTGAAAGAGACATTGTTGTTACCGGACTGGATCGTCAACCAGATGTATATTGACGGGGCGTACTACTTGCCGACGTTCTTGTTCGAGAGCGTCTGGAACATCATCGGCGTCATCTTGCTCGTCGTTTGGCGCATGGTCGGCAATCCGCCGCGCGGCTACATCTTCTTGTCGTACCTCGTCTGGTACTCGATCGGTCGCTTCTACATCGAGGGACTCCGTACGGACAGCCTCATGGCCGGTGATCTGCGGACGGCACAGCTCGTCTCGATCGCGATGATCGTGTTCGGGATCGTGATGATGGTGTTGCGCCGGAAAGCGAAGCGGTACGATGACCCTTCTGAGAAAGGACTGTTTGATTGATGGATACGATTTTATTTGATTTAGACGGCACGTTGCTCGATACGAACCCGCTCATCCTTGCGAGTTTTCGGCATACGCTCGGGTATTACTTCCCGAACGAGACGTATCGGGACGAAGATATCTTCCCGTTCATCGGGCCGACGCTCGAGAAGTCGTTCAAAGCGCTCAATGAACCGGAATGGAAAGAGATGCAGGCATTCTATCGCAGCTTCAACATCGCCATGCACGACGCGCTCGTCGCCGAATATCCTGGCGTGATCGAAGGACTGCATCGTCTGCACACAAAAGGCTATAAGATGGGCATCGTCACATCGAAAGGCCGGCCGGTCGTCGAACACGGACTTCGCCTGTTCAACATCGACCACTTGTTTGGCGTCGTTGTCACGGCTGACGACGTCGAAAACGAGAAACCGCACGCCGAGCCGGTCGAACAGGCGCTGCGCGCGCTCGGTTCGGCACCGGAACGGGCCGTCATGGTCGGGGACAACGATACGGACATCTTCAGCGGCAAAAACGCCGGCACGAAGACGGTCGCCGTCGGTTGGGCCTTGAAGGGCCGGGCGTTCTTAGAGACGCTCGAGCCTGACGTCATCATCGAGTCGATGGAGCACTTCGAGACGTGGCTCGACGAGGTCACGGTCCATGCGTAAGACGGAACGGTATCATCTGGACGGGCCCAATCCGCTCTGGCAGATGTATCGGACGATCCGCTTCTTGCGAGTCTTCAAAAATACGACGGTCGTCCTCGTCGGGCGTTACTTCCCGTCCGTCAAGGCGAAGCGTTGGCTGTACCGGAACTTCCTCGGGATGAAGATTGGGGAGTATAGCGCCCTCGCCCTCATGGTGACGCCGGACGTCATGTTCCCGGAGCGGATCACGATCGGACGCAACACGGTCATCGGCTTCAACACGACGATCCTTTGTCACGAATATCTCGTCGACGAGTATCGGATCGGTGACGTCCGGATCGGTGACGACGTTTTGATCGGGGCGAACGTGACAATCTTGCCGGGCATCACAATCGGGGACAAGGCGGTCGTCGGAGCCGGAGCCGTCGTGCATCGCGACGTCTTGCCCGGTGAACGTGTCGTCGGCGCCAAACTGCACACTGTCGACACGAAATAGACACAATTTAGCGCGAAATCATTTCATGTTGTTTGATCGGTCTTCGTGTGAAAAATACTTGAGCGGTATCACTTTATTTGAAGGTGATGCCGTTTTTTTGTGTCGTGACGGGAGCTAGGTCATAATGTATATTTTTGTCGAAAAACAATTGTCAGACCTAGTAAAATATATTCATTATAGAAGGAATGTAGTCCCGATTTTTTTAAACTTTTTCGGTTGCCCTCATGGATTGAGTGCGGTATTCTTAATCCTGCAACTAAAAAAAGATACTAGAGACGATGTGGAGGATTTAGAATATGGAAGCGAACTATGAAGCACTAATGACGCTACCCGAACCAGAATCTCCGCTTGCTGCGGAGCTCCACTACTATAGAGGTCGTCGAGCGTTACGAGAAGGTCGCCTAGATGAAGCGACTTTTTTCATGGCTGAAGCAACTGCTGCGGCAGTCCATCGCGTCGATTACCACAAACAGTACGCTGAACTGTTATTCGAAGTAGGGGAGGTCTACCACGCCAACGATGTGTGGAAACGGGTATTAGAACTCGACCAGACGGCGACAGAGGCACTTTATCACCTCGCGAGCAACTGCGCCTATATCTCACAGTACGAAGAAGCGGCCACGTATGCGAGCCGCTATCTTGAACAGGAAGCGCACGGTCGTTACGCGGAATCGGTCCAATCCCTTCTCGAACTGATCGAGCTTGAACAAGAGCTCGAGGACGAAGAAGAGGACGAGTTGATCACGTGGCACACCGAGGCGCAGCAACACATCGACAAAGGTCGGCTCTTCGCCGCCAAGTCGACGCTTGAGCGCTTGATCGATCAATATCCGACGTTTTGGCCGGCGTTCAACAATTTGGCCATCGTCCACTTTTACCTCGGCAACGACGAATCGGCGTTCGAGACGCTCGAGTACGTCCTCGACCAAAATCCGGGCAACTTGCATGCGATCTTGAACACGATTCTTCTATTACATGAGGCCGGACAGTCGGAAGCGGCGCTGCAACTGTCGGTCCCGCTCACACGCGTCCGTCCGATCCAATTTGAATTGCGCTACAAGCTCGCTACGACGCTCGCTCTCGTCGGCCAGTACGACCATGCCTACGAAGAACTGCGTCTATTGAAAGAACGCGGCTTCCGTGGCGACTCACTGTTCGGGCATTGGCTCAGCGTATCCGCCTACAAGACAGGACGTTCTGAAGAAGCGGCTACCTATTTGAACAGTGACGAGCTGAAACAGTTTGAAGAGAAAAATCCGTTCGACATCCGTGACAACCTCGAGTTCCGCTCGGCGCTCGTCCAAGGTCTGCGCCAAGAGGAAGACACGGCCCGCATCGAGATCATTCGGATCATCTCAAAGCTCGCCGATGACGAAGCGTTCGAGGCGCTCGCCTTGACGAACGGATTGACCGACAACGAGACGGTGATCTCGTTCGCCGAAAAGTGTCGCGCTGAAATTTGCGGTTCTTCGTTCACGGGTGACGCCCGGATCGAACGAGGATACGCTGCGCTCGTCCTCGCCGAAACAGAAGTGACGGAAGCAGAACAGATGAGTCTCGACGGCGATTTCTATGAGCGCTTCGCGCGACTGCTGCTAGCGGGAGAAACGTTCGAAGACGTCACGGCATCGGCCGCGGCGCTCGTCTGGATGTTTTATGCGAAACGCGAATCACTCCTGCTCGAGGAATGCGCTGATACGTTCGGCGTCTCGGTCGACACGCTCACCGGGACGATCCGGACGTTCAAGCGGACACTCGAGCAAGCATAAAGATAGACGATACCTCCCTAGGTTTCTTATACTGAAGTCAATCAATTTCATGCAGAGGTGGAATCACTATGACAGAAGAAAAAATCTATGACGTCATTATCATCGGGGCCGGCCCAGCCGGAATGACGGCGGCACTTTACGCGTCGCGTGCCAATTTGTCGACACTTATGATCGAACGAGGCATCCCAGGTGGGCAGATGGCGAACACGGAAGATATCGAAAACTATCCAGGTTACGACAGTATTCTCGGTCCAGACCTATCTCAAAAAATGTTTGACCACTCGAAAGCGTTCGGTGCGGAGTACGCGTATGGCGATGTCCAAAGCATCTCGGACGAAACCGAATATAAAGTCGTCCACGCCCATAACCGTGACTACAAGGCACGCGCCATCATCCTTGCTTCAGGGGCGCAGTATAAAAAAATCGGCGTACCGGGCGAAGAAGAGCTCGGCGGTCGCGGTGTATCCTACTGTGCGGTCTGTGACGGTGCGTTCTTCAAAGGGAAAAACTTGTTCGTCATCGGCGGCGGCGACTCTGCTGTCGAAGAAGGCGTGTTCTTGACGCGCTTCGCGGACAAAGTGACGATCGTCCACCGTCGCGATGAGCTACGGGCGCAGAAGATCCTGCAAAAACGTGCGTTCGACAACCCGAAAGTCGACTTCATCTGGAACCATACGTTGAAAGAGATCGTAGAAGCAGACGGGAAAGTCGGCGGGGCCCGTCTCGTCAGCACGATTGACGGCACGGAGTCGGAGCATGAGATTGATGGCGTATTCATCTACATCGGGATGAACCCGATCACTGGATTCGTCAAAGACCTCGGCATTTTGAACGAGCAAGGCTATATCGTCACGAACGAAGCGATGGAGACGACGATTCCTGGGATCTTCGCCGCCGGAGACGTTCGCGACAAGACGCTCCGTCAAGTCGTCACAGCGACGAACGACGGGTCGATTGCCGCTCAAAACGCGCAACATTTCATCGAGGGTCTCCTCGAGAAATTACAAGAACAAAACGCGTGACCAAGGCAGAAGGGATTGCGGGCAACCGCAATCCCTTCTCTTTTTTTCGGGCGTTCGTTATACTGAGGATAAAAGAGAGCCGAACACACGGCTCGGTTGTCAAATTTAAGGGGGCGTCAGCGACATGGAAGACTTTAAAGGATTAGAAGAATTGATCATCATCAGCGGGATGAGCGGGGCCGGGAAATCGGTCGCGATGAATAGCTTTGAGGACCTCGGCTATTTTTGCGTCGATAACTTGCCACCGGTACTGTTGCCGCAGCTGATCGATGTCATCAGTTCGGTCCGTCCGAAGATCGCGGTCGCGATCGACACGCGCACGCCGGACTTCATCGATAGCCTGTTCATCGTCATCGATGATCTCGAACAAAAGAACGTGCACCCGCATCTGCTCTATCTCGACACACGGGACGAAGTGCTCGTCCGTCGTTATAAAGAGACGCGCCGGTCGCATCCGCTCGCCCCGGAAGACGCACCGCTCGTCGGCATCAAGATGGAGCGTTCGCTGCTCGAAGGGTTCCGTGACCGGGCCCACACGCTCTACGATACGAGCGACTTGAAGCCACAAATGCTCAAAGACCGGATCTTGCTCCAGTTCAACGAGGAGCGGATCCCGTTCACCGTCAACTTCATGTCGTTCGGCTTTAAGCACGGCGTACCGCTCGACATCGATTTATTGTTCGACGTCCGCTTCATCACGAACCCGTTCTACATCCCGGAGCTAAGGCCGCTCACCGGTCAGACGGAAGCAGTCCAGACCTACGTCATGTCGCATCCTGAGGCGCGGGCGTTCTATAAAAAAGTGATCGATATGCTCGAGTTCCTGTTGCCGCAATACAAGCGGGAAGGGAAAGCGCAAGTCGTCGTCGCTTTCGGTTGTACGGGCGGGAAACACCGCTCGATCACGTTCGCTGAAAAAGTATCGGCCCATTTCGCCGAGCGCTACAACGTCAAGACCGTCCATCGTGACCTCGTCCACGCGACGAAGGAGAAGTAAGATGAGACGCGAGAGAAAAGTTGTCGCCATCGGTGGCGGGACGGGTCTATCGACGCTCGTCCGTGGTCTCAAGCATTATCCGCTCGCGATCACGGCGATCGTCACGGTCGGGGATGACGGTGGCAGCTCGGGACGGCTCCGCGACGAGTTCCACATGCTACCGCCCGGGGATATCCGTAACGTCATCTTGGCGTTATCGGAAGTCGAGCCGCTCATGGACCGCATCTTACAGTATCGGTTCGACAGCGGCTACGGGCTCGAAGGTCATTCACTCGGCAACTTGATGTTGACGGCGGCGACACATATTTGTGAAGGGTCGTTCGTCAAGGCGATCGACGTGTTGTCGCAGCTGTTGAACGCCCAAGGGAAGGTCTTGCCCGTCACGGAGACGCTCATGACGCTCGCCGCTGAATTTGAGGACGGGACGATCGTCAAAGGCGAATCAAAGATCCCGCTCGTCGGAAAAGCGATCAAGCGTCTGTTCTTGCTTGAAGAAGGCATCAAAGCAGCACCGGGCGTCGTCGAGGCGATTGAACAGGCGGATGTGATCGTCCTTGGTCCGGGAAGCCTGTATACGAGCATCATTCCGAACTTGTTGATCCCGGAAGTGCGCGATGCCATCGTCCGGGCCGGCGTCCCGATCGTCTATATTTGTAACGTCATGACGCAGCCGGGTGAGACGCAAGGTTACGACGCGATGCGGCATTTGAAGTCGGTCGAGGCGTACCTCGGGAAGTCGACGGTCGATACGATCGTCGTCAACAATGAACCGATTGAAGATATTTATTTAGAGCGCTACCTCGAAGACGGATCGGAAGAAGTCCGGTTCGATCGGAAGAAGCTCCGCAACTATGGCACGAACGTGCTCGCCGGGGACATCGTCGACTATAACCGGGACTATATCCGTCACGATTCGGACGCGATTGCCGGACTCGTCATGCAACGCGTGCTGCGGATCAAGAAACCACGCTCGTACCAGGAGCTTGAACTGAAATAGCAGGAATGGAAAGGAGGGGACCGAGATGAGCTTTGCCTCAGAAGTGAAAAAAGAACTGACGCAACTCGACGTCACCGATGCCGAGGCGAAAGCGGAATTGTCCGCGCTCGTCCGCATGAACGGTGTCATCTCGCTCGCTTTAGGACGGGGGATGACGCTTGACGTCTCGACCGAGAACGCCGCGATCGCGCGCCGCATCTACTCCCTCATGAAACGTCTGTACGACCATCACTTGGATCTGTTCGTCCGGAAGAAAATGCGGTTGAAGAAGAACAATGTCTACATCGTCCGTGTCTCGCAACGCGCCGAGACGATGCTCCGTGACCTCGAGATCCTCGGGGAGAACTATGAGATGATCCGGACACTCAACTCGGATATGACGCGCAACCAGAACCTGGCCCGCGCTTACTTGCGTGGTGCGTTCCTCGCCGGGGGATCGATCAACCATCCGAAGACGTCGTCTTACCATCTAGAGGTGTACAGTCTGTATGAGAACCATAACCAGGCGCTCCGTGACCTCGCCAACCGTTTCGGCTTGAACGCGAAGACGCTCGAGCGAAAAAAAGGGCATATCCTCTACATCAAAGAGAGCGAGAAGATCTCCGACTTCCTTAAACTGATCGGGGCGACGCGCGGCATGCTCGATTTCGAGGACGCCCGCATCATCAAAGACATGCGCAACTCGGTCAACCGGCTCGTCAACTGTGAGACGGCAAACTTGAACAAGACGGTCGGGGCGGCGCTCCGGCAAGTCGAGAATATCAAGTATCTCGAACGGACGGTCGGGCTTGAAATTTTACCGGTCAAGCTCCGCGAGATCGCCGAGCTTCGGGTCACCCATCAAGACGTGTCGCTCCAAGAACTCGGGGAAATGCTCGAGACGGGACCGATCTCGAAGTCGGGCATCAACCACCGGCTTCGCAAAATCGACCAGATTGCGGAGAAAGTTCGCAGAGGCGAAGAAATCGGGTCATCCTGACACCGGTTGCGCCAAAAGCATTCTTCCTATATAATTAGCAATTGTGTATAGGAATTTGAAATGTAAACTAAAGGAGCTTCAACATTATGTCGAATGCAAAGAAAAGACTCTCGCTCACGATTGACGCTGAGCTAGACCGGGTCATCACGGACCGGGCCAAAGAAATCGGGATTCCGAAAAGTGCGCTCGTGACATTCGCGACAAGCCTCTTCCTCAACCAGTTGCGTGCTGAAGAGATGTTGTCAGGCGATACGAACGCGATTTACCAAGTCATCCGTAAAGACTATGAACTGCTCACGAGCGTTGATAATTTAAGCAAATGAGAAAAGGGCTGACCGCGGTCAGCCTTTTTTGGTTGCATCCGTCACGGAAATTTGGAATAGTGGAGTTACTGAATTGGAATGGAGGTCGATCCTATGGGACAAGCGAGCCAACTCTTGCTCATTTTATTATTACAATTACTATTTGTACCGGTGCTCACGCTTCGGACGATCATGCTCGTCAAAGGGAAAACGGTGATTGCGGCCATGTTCGGGACGCTCGAGACGCTCATCTACATCTTCGCGCTCGGTATCGTCTTTCAAGATTTGACGACGCTCGGGATGATCGTGTATGCGGTCGGGTTCGGGCTCGGTATTCTTCTCGGCGGTTTCGTCGAGCGGAAACTTGCGATCGGCTACAACATGATCCAAGTCCACACGCAAGAGTTTCCGGCTGAGCTCATTCAAAAGATGCGCGACAGCGGTTACGGTGTGACGCACTATCAAGGCCAAGGCCGTGATGGAACGCGTTATCGTCTTGATGTCTTGGCGGCTCGGACACGGATGAAAGAATTGCGCCAACTGGTCGAGGAGTATGAACCGAAGGCGTTCCTCGTCGCGTTCGACCCGGTCGATTTCAAAGGTGGATATATGTTGAAAGGGCTCCGACGCCCGAAATGAACGGAAGACTCACGAAAGTGGGTCTTTTTTTTATGGAGTGGGGAATAGACAGGGAAAGGAGATGAGCGTGTTGAAGCGAAAAGGGCGATGGGTGTGGGTGATCGGGTTACTGTTAGTCGGGGGAGGATTGCTCGCGATGTCCTTTTGGAAAGCAGAATCGTCGCTGCGCCCGCCACTGCCGACGGTCCGGGTCGGTTCAGTGACCGCCGAAGTGAGACAGTCGACGTTCTGTTGGTCCGATCAGGGACAAGGGGTATGTGAAGACCATGGGTTACCGGGAGCGGACGACCTGCAGCTCGTCCCGGTCAAACCGGGTGCTGAGATCGACGTGACGTTCCACGCCGAGCCGTCGAACTTTTCATTCAATCAGATTGTCGACGGGGAACTCGTCCCGTCCGAGCAAGTCGTTCCCGATGAACCGGGCGTCTATTTGTTTGAGACGGGCGGGGACTGGGCACAAGGCGACAGCCGTTACGTGTTCGGCGTCAAGGTCGAAGAGTAAATAAAAAACCCATTCTCCGCTGAGAATGGGTTTACGTGTTAACGTGTCATGACTTTATCGATGAGACCGTAGTTGCTCGCCTCATCAGCTGACATGAAGTAGTCGCGCTCTGTGTCGCGCTCGATGACTTCAAGCGGCTGTCCTGTGTTGTCGGACATGATTTGGTTCAACTTCTCACGCATCTTGATGATCCGTTCAGCGTGGATTTTAATGTCCGACGCTTGACCTTGTGTTCCGCCGAGCGGTTGGTGAATCATGATCTCCGCGTTTGGAAGCGCGAAGCGTTTACCTTTTTCACCGGCTTGGAGCAAGAAGGCACCCATCGATGCGGCCATTCCGATACAGATTGTCGATACGTTCGGCTTGATGAAGTTCATCGTGTCGTAGATCGCCATTCCGGAAGTGATCGAGCCACCCGGGCTGTTGATGTAGAGTGAGATGTCCTTATCTGGGTCCTCAGCTGCAAGGAAAAGAAGCTGGGCGACGATCGAGTTGGCGACGTTGTCGTCGATCGCGCTTCCGAGAAGGATGATCCGGTCTTTAAGCAAGCGTGAGTAAATGTCGTACGCGCGTTCCCCGCGACCTGTTTGTTCGATAACTGTTGGAATTAACATTGAATTTGCCTCCTTGTATGTATCGTGTAAACCTATCATAACCGCTATAGTCAATGTTGGTCAAACGGTTAAGCTTTCTAGCCTATATTCCACGATTAAACAGCAATAAAACTTTTAAGTACGACTTAGCTATCTTTCCTCAGTAACCTAGACTTCACTTCAGTTTTGAGAGACTCGAGGTATTGCGTAAAAGCGGATTGCCCAGAGTAAGACAAGAATAAAAATTCTTTGGCGCGAGTCATTCCGATGTAAAGCAATGCCACTTCTCGTTCGACATCACTTTCATATTTGAAAGGCATATTGTCAACATTTACAATGAACACGGCTTGAAAATCTAACCCTTTACTACTATCGATCGTGCTAATTTTTACTAGTTGATCATCTTTTGAGAAGTTTCGTTTAGATTCACTGTTTTCAGTTATCCAGTAATACCCGACTTGTTGTTTATTTAAAGCCCTGCTCAGCACATCCACATAATACATGGTCGATAGTTTCTGAACTCGATATAAGATTATCATTTCCGAGTAAGGGATTTGTTTTTCAACGTGTAACTTTTTAATTTGACGGGCAACAATATCTGCTTCTATGAAAAAATTATCGCATTTAACGATGGCAGGCTCTACTCCACGTCGTCTTGTGCTCTGAGGTGCGATTATTTCACCGTCTAATTCTTTAGAAACTACTTTATTTTTTAATTTTGATTGCGATTGGTAAAAATCCCAAGCGAACTTTACGATTTGGGCCGTATTGCGGTAATTGATACTTAATATTTTAGATCGTCCTCGGAAATCCAGACCTGTGTCTTGTGCATAGCTTCGTTTACGTTTGTAAATGGATTGCGCGCGATCTTCGACAAGGAGGAGTGATTTTGTTTCTGGATTAAGAAGCTCACTCGCGAGCTCTAGCCATTCGGGTTCGAAATCCTGACCTTCATCAATCAAAATTGCGTCGTACATTGGCAAAATCGTTTCATTTTTTCGAAGTTTTTCAATCACGTGTGGTAACGACTGCTCTGAAAACTTTAAATCATGTTTGAGCCATGCGTGGAAGTTACGTATTTGAACATGGTGATCTCTTCTTTTTTCAGGATCGAAGTCGAATAGATCGTCCGGTTCGAGCATCATTTGATTGACCATCTGTTCAATGAAACGTGCAAGTGAAATATTGTAACAAAGGATTAAGATGTTCCAGTCGGGATGTTGTCTCGATAGTAACTTAGCACGACTCGCCAGAATCAACGTCTTCCCACTTCCGGCAACACCACGAATTAGCCTATTTTGATCCCCCAACTGTTTCGCCAAGTTTTCTTGATGTAAATCCATGGCACGAATATTGTGAAGGGAAAGTAGCAACTGGTCTTGATATTGTGCGGTTTTTTTGAACTCGGCACTAATTCTTACTTCGGGGAACAAGTGATATCGAATAGCGTCAATATCATCATGGGTGAGAGGGGTCCGCAGTCGATAGGGGACGGTAAACATATTTAATATTTTTTCGATCAGCACAGTCTCTGAAAAATCATCGTCATCAGGATTTATTTCGTCACGTGTAAAAGAGAATGAAGGGTCAATGACATTATAAAGTCCATGACGTATACATTCATCTTGATTTAGCCTGGTGAACACTACCCCAGAACCGTAAGGGAATTTTAAAGATGATGTGTATTTCCCTTCTGCTTGTATCAAATTTTGATCACGTTTAAGAACATCAACGATATGAAACATATTTTCTCGTGCTTGAACGAAAGGACTTTTTATTTTTTGCTGTTTGCCGTCTGTAGGTGTGATGATCCATTCATCGTTTGTTAATTGAAATAATGTATTACGAGTGTAGTCTTTCACTTCTAGCACTAATAGCCCTAAGTCCGGTCCAATGATTACGAAGTCAGGTCGTCGGCCAAGAATGCTAGGCTCGAAATAGACAATATAGTCATCAGGAAGATAGTGCTTTAACGTACGAAACACTAAGCGCTCTCCTGACGTTGCAGAAGTACGAATTGTTTCAGGAACAGATAAAGCCATCATGTACACCTCAATCACATTTATTTCTTTAAATATACTACATATAGTAATTAATGATATACGATGGATTTTTATTGGTAATAAAACAAAAAAAGACGAAGGCAATTTGCCTTCGTCTTAATAAGTAGATACACCCGGAGAGATTTGAACTCCCGACACCTGGCACCGGAAACCAGTGCTCTATCCCCTGAGCTACGGGTGCATGTTCTCTGACACGATTTATTATACAATTGTTTTTTTGAAAAAGCAATCCTGTTGTTATGTCTTTTTTTGCAAGCGCGTTCGGCGACCATTCGTTACAATTAGAAGTGAGAGGGGTGTGACCGATGCAACGGCAAGAACAGCGTCAACTGCAGAAGCTTCAGCTGACACAAGACATGGTCCGGCGTCTGCCGGTTCTTGAGGCGGACCGGGTCGCGCTCGAGTGGCAGCTCGTCCGGTTGGCTAAACGAAACACGCACGTCACAACGGGCGGTACGGTCGAATGGATTGCGGAGGCGGCGGGCGGTTTTGAAGCACGGCTATTTGAACAGATTGACGAAGTAAGCGGGACCGAGGCCCAAAAGCAGCTTCAAAAACAACTCGTCATGGCGCTCGACCATCGCGGTCTACTTCCGGAGACCGATGCCGTCCTCGCGAAGCGATTCGGTGTTGAGATGGCGGACGTCGATTTGGCCCGGCGCGCACTGTTATTTTTAGAGCCGACCGGGATCGGTGCGGCTTCAGAACATGACTGCCAATACCGTCACGCGATCGAGCATGACGATCCACACGTGCTCGACGTGTTCGAGGCGCTTGACGCAAAGGTCGAGCATGTAGCGGACAGGCTCGGGATGACGACCGACGAATACGAGCGAATCAGCCGAATCGTCGCCACGCTCCCGAGGACACCCATATTATATGAAGAAACCGAGCATATTCTACCCGAACTCGAGGTCGTCGTTCAAGACGGGGAACTCATCACGACGTGGTTCAGTCCGATGATTGACTTGGACGTCGGTTCGGACCGGGAGGCGAAGTGGTGGCAAGAGACGCTCGCGATGCGCGCAGAGACGCTCCGCTCTGTGTGGGCCGTCATCGAGCGACGCCAGGCGGACTGGCTCCGCGGTCAACTCGTCCTGCATCCGCTCACACGAAAAGAAGTCGCCATCGAGATCGGCAAGCATGAGTCGACGGTTGGCCGCGCGATTCAAGGCAAGTACGCCAAGACCGCGGGCGGCGTGATGGAGTGGCGTCACTTCTTCGTCCGCGCCACGTACCACGGCCAAGCCCCGTTCATGATTAAACGGGCGCTCGCCGAGCTGATCCAACAAGAGACGGCGCCTTTGAGCGACCAGGCGCTCACCGATGAGCTGGCCCGGATCGGCTACACCGTGACGCGGCGGACGGTCGCGAATTATCGCGAGGCGCTAGGTTTTGGCAACTCGCGGGAGCGGGAACGACAGTTATGGAAAGGGGAGACGTGACATGGTACTGACGTTATATCGCCGGGAGAACTGCTCGCTCTGTGAGGAGGCGCTCGTCATGCTCGAATGGCTACAGGAAGATTATCCGTTCGAGCTCGAGCAAATCGACATCACGGGCGACGCGTTGCTTGAAGAAAAATATTTATTTGAGATTCCCGTCGTTCTACATGAAGGAACCCTTATTAGTCAAGGGCGATACGATGACGAGAAAGTTGAAGAATTTGTTAAGTATACGCTTACATCGAAAAAAAACGTTTGAAGGGGTTGCCAGACGGTAAGGTGATTGGTAAGATGAACTCGTAGCGGTGGGACGTAAAAATAAAAGTGGGACAATTTTTGTCCACACTTTAAGTCGAGGGGGAATGAGCATGATCCAGCAACTGATTCAAGTTCAGAAGCAAATCGTCCCTGACCTGCTCGACACGCTCCGACATCGTTATGACATCTTACATTATGTCCGGCTCATGCAGCCAATCGGCCGCCGGACGTTGGCCACTAGCCTCGGGCTGACGGAACGAATCTTAAGACGAGAAGTCGACTTTTTGAAAGACCAAGGTCTTCTCACAGTCGCGACCCAAGGGATCTCACTTACAGAATCGGGCCGAAACGTTCTCAGAGACTTGCACGAGGTCATGGGAGAAATCCTAGGGATTTCACAAATCGCACGAGTTCTCGAGCAAAAACTAGGCGTTCGCCAAGTCGTCATCGTACCGGGAGATTCGGACGAGACGTTCTGGGTCCAGCGAGATATCGGTCGGGCCGCCGTCACGCAACTAAAAGCGCGACTGGCACCTGACGACAATATCATCGCGGTCACAGGCGGGACGACGATGGCATCGGTTGCGGCAATGATGTCGCCCGATAAAAAAGAACGACCGATGCATTTCGTGCCGGCACGCGGCGGACTCGGCGAAACGCTCGAGTTACAGGCGAACACCGTCTGTTCTCGAATGGCGGACCGGGCCCATGCCGACTATCATTTACTCCACATTCCGGATGAGGTTTCACAAAAGACGTTTGAACGGATGGTGGAGGAACCAAGCATAAAAAATGTGCTGGAAATGATTAGAGCGGCTCGAATAGTGGTACATGGAATTGGTGAGGCCGAAACGATGGCAAAACGTCGTCACGCCACACCGGAGCATTTGCGGATGATCGAACGGCACGAAGCCGTCGCCGAAGCGTTCGGATATTATTTCAACGCAGAAGGCGAAATCGTTCATCGGGTCAAGACGGTCGGCATCCAATTAGAGGAGCTCGACGACATGGACACCGTCATCGCCGTCGCCGGAGGAAAGTCAAAGGCACAAGCGATTGCCGCATATGCGAAACATAGGCCGAACATCATCCTCGTCACAGACGAAGGTGCGGCCACAGAATTATTAACTCGTTATTAAAGAGTTGACCCCCGTTGGCTCTTCTAATAAATAGCTTCTACCCTAAGGAGGAAATTAACTATGACAGTAAAAGTTGGTATTAACGGTTTTGGACGTATTGGTCGCTTGGCATTCCGCGAGATCTTGAAGAGTGAAGGCGTCGAGGTTGTTGCAATCAACGACTTGACTGACACGAAGATGCTTGCTCACCTTCTCAAATATGACACGACACAAGGTCGTTTCGACGGAGAAGTTGAAGTACACGACGGTCACTTCCTCGTAAACGGCGAGAAAGTCGTTACACTTGCTAACCGCAACCCAGAAGAACTTCCATGGGGCGAGCTCGGTGTTGACATCGTTCTCGAATGTACTGGATTCTTCACAGACAAAGAAAAAGCGGAGCTTCACTTAAAAGCTGGCGCGAAAAAAGTTGTCATCTCGGCACCAGGTACAGGCGACATGAAGACAGTCGTTTACAACGTTAACCACGACATTCTTGACGGTTCAGAAACAGTCGTATCGTGTGCTTCATGTACAACGAACTGCTTGGCGCCAATGGCACAAGTTCTTAACGACAAATACGGTATCGTTGAAGGCCTCATGACGACGATCCACGCTTACACTGGCGACCAAAACACGCTCGACGCTCCACACCCTAAAGGCGACTTCCGTCGTGCACGTGCGGCAGCAGTGAACATCGTACCGAACACAACTGGTGCGGCTAAAGCGATCGGTCTTGTTCTTCCAGCACTCAAAGGTAAACTTGACGGTTCAGCACAACGTGTACCAGTCGCAACTGGTTCATTGACTGAGCTCGTAACAGTTCTCGAGAAAAAAGTTTCTGTTGACGAAATCAACGCAGCAATGAAACAAGCTTCGAACGAGTCATTCGGTTACACTGAAGACGAAATCGTATCTTCTGACATCGTCGGAATCACTTACGGTTCACTCTTCGATGCGACACAAACGAAAGTCATGACAGTCGGCGACAAGCAACTCGTTAAAACAGTTTCTTGGTACGACAACGAAATGTCATACACTGCACAATTGGTTCGCACACTCAAGCACTTTGCTGAAATCGCGAAGTAAGTTCGTGAACTAAATAGAACCAAATAGGAGCGGAAACAAGAGATTGTTCTCCGCTCTATTTATGAAATTTAAACGCACGACATATGGAGGCGAAGTTTATGAACAAAAAGTCTATTCGTGACATCGATGTAAAAGGGAAGCGCGTCTTTTGCCGCGTTGACTTCAACGTTCCAACTAAAGATGGCGTCATTCAAGACGAGACGCGGATCCAAGCAGCTATTCCGACGATCAAGCATTTGATCGACGGCGGCGCGAAAGTCATTTTGGCGAGCCACCTCGGCCGTCCAGGTGGCGAGAAGAACGAAAAATACTCGCTCGCACCGGTTGCAAAACGTCTAGGTGAACTACTCGGCAAAGACGTCCCGCTCGCTGAAGAAGCGTACGGTCCAGTTGCAGAAGAAGCCGTTTCAAAACTTGGTGAAGGTGACGTCGTCGTTCTCGAAAACGTCCGTTTCTACCCTGGTGAAACGAAAAATGATCCAGAACTCGCTAAAGGCTTTGCGGCGCTCGCTGACGTCTTCGTCAACGACGCGTTCGGTGCGGCTCACCGTGCCCATGCCTCGACGGAAGGGATCGCGCAAAACGTCGACACGGCGGTTGCTGGTTTATTGATGGAGAAAGAACTTGAAGTGCTCGGCAAAGCGCTCTCGAACCCGGATCGCCCGTTCACGGCTATCATCGGCGGTTCGAAAGTTGCTGACAAGATCGGGGTCATCGACCACCTTCTCGACATCGTTGACACGCTCATTATCGGTGGCGGACTCTCGTACACGTTCTCGAAAGCACTCGGGAACGAAGTCGGAACGTCACTCCTTGAAGAAGACAAGCTCGACCTCGCTCGTGAGTTCATGAAAAAAGCAGAAGATAAAGGCGTGAAGTTCTTGTTGCCGGTCGACGCTGTGATTGCGAAAGAATTCGGCGAAGAAACATACGTCGGACCAGTCGATATCGACTCGATCCCTGCGGATCACATGGGTCTCGACATCGGACCGAAGACGGTCGAAATTTACGCGGAAGCGATTCGCGAATCGAAACTTGTCGTTTGGAACGGACCGATGGGCGTATTCGAACTCGATAAATACGCTAACGGAACGAAAGGTGTCGCTCAAGCACTCGCAGACAGCGACGCGTATTCAATCATCGGTGGTGGCGACTCAGCCGCGGCAGCAGCCAAGTTCGGCCTTGCTGACAAGATGAGTCACATCTCAACTGGTGGCGGCGCTTCACTCGAATTCATGGAAGGCAAGAAACTTCCAGGCGTCGAAGCGTTGAACGACAAGTAAAACTGAGGAGGATTATCGATGCGTAAACCGATTATTGCAGGTAACTGGAAAATGAATAAAACTCTCTCGGAAGCGGTCGCTTTCGTAGAGGAAGTTAAAAACAATATCCCGTCAACGGACAAAGTTGACGCGGCGATTGGTGCACCAGCAGTATTCTTAGCCCCAATGGTAGAAGCGGCTAAAGGATCGAACTTAAAGCTTAGTGCGCAAAACATGTACGACAAAGACAGCGGGGCATACACAGGTGAAACGAGCCCGGCGATGATCGCCAACCTCGGCGTCACTTACGTCATCCTTGGACACTCGGAGCGCCGTGAATACTTCGGCGAGTCAGATGCGTTCATCAACAGCAAAACGAAAAAAGCGTTCGAACACGGTCTTACGCCAATCGTTTGTGTCGGTGAAACACTTGACGAGCGCGAAGGCGGCAAGTTCGAAGAAGTCATCAAGACGCAAGTCGAAGGTGGCCTCGCCGATCTTTCAGCTGACCAAGTCAAACAACTCGTCATCGCGTACGAGCCAGTTTGGGCAATCGGTACTGGCAAATCAGCGGACGAAGCAGACGCGCAAAGCTCATGCAAATACGTTCGCGACGTTGTAAAAGGCCTTTACGGTGAAGACGTGGCGGCTGCGGTTCGCATCCAATACGGCGGTTCAGTCAAACCTGAGAACATCAAGGAGTATATGGCTCAAGAAGACATCGACGGCGCACTCGTCGGCGGTGCCTCACTCGAAGCTGCTTCGTTCCTCAAGTTGTTGGAGGCGATTTAAATGGCAAGACCTGTCGCCCTTATCATCTTAGATGGTTTCGGTATGCGGAACGAAACGTTCGGTAACGCGGTCGCTGCGGCGAACAAACCGAACTTCGACCGTTACTGGGAGACGTATCCACACACGCTGTTAAATGCGCAAGGTGAGTACGTCGGTCTCCCGGAAGGTCAGATGGGCAACTCGGAAGTCGGTCACTTGAACATCGGTGCCGGCCGGGTCGTCTATCAGTCACTTTCACGCGTCAACAACGCCATCAAAGACCGGTCGCTCTTCGACCGTCAAGCGATGAACCATTTGGCGGGACATGTGAAGAAGTATGATTCAAGCCTCCACATCATGGGGCTCGTCTCAGACGGTGGGATCCATTCCCACATCCAGCACATGTTCGCCATCGTCGAGTTCGCGAAACTCCACGGCATTGAAAAAGTATTCATTCACGCTTTCACGGACGGCCGTGACTGTGATCCGAAATCAGGTGCAAGCTTCCTCGAACAGACGGAAGCGAAGCTCGCTGAACTCGGTGTCGGTCAAGTCGCTAGCGTGTCTGGACGTTACTATGCCATGGACCGCGACAACCGTTGGGAACGCGTCGTAAAAGTTTACGACGTCCTCGTCAACGCGAAAGGCGAAGTCGGAACGAATGCGGTCGACGTGCTCAACAAGTCGTACGCAGACGGTTTGACAGATGAGTTCGTCTTGCCGACGGTCATCGAGAAAGACGGTCAACCGGTCGCGACGATCAAAGACAACGACGCGATCATGTTCTTCAACTTCCGTCCGGACCGGGCGATCGAACTCGCGAAAGTGTTCAAAGAGAAGACAGGCTTCAAAGGGTTCGAGCTCTCGAGCGCGCATCCGGAGAACGTCTTGCTCGTCTCGATGACGAAATTCTCGGATGAGATCGATACGGATATCGTCTTCCCGCCGGAAGATTTGAAAAACACGCTCGGCGAAACGCTCGCCGCGCAAGGGTACAAACAGCTCCGCGCCGCGGAAACTGAGAAATACCCGCACGTCACGTTCTTCTTGAACGGACAACAAGAAACACCGTTCGAAGGTGAAGATCGCTTCCTCGTCCCGTCGCCGAAAGTAGCGACGTACGACTTGAAACCGGAAATGAGCGCATACGAGCTCACAGAAGGTCTTCTCGAGCGCATCGAATCAGACACGTACGACGCGTATATCATCAACTACGCGAACCCGGACATGGTCGGCCATTCCGGTATGCTTGAACCGACGAAAAAAGCGGTCGAAGTCGTCGACGAATGCCTCGGTAAAGTAGTGGACGCACTACTCGCCAAAGGCGGCGCGGCGATCATCACGGCGGACCACGGGAACGCTGACCTCGTCACGAACCCGGACGGCTCACCGATGACGGCCCATACGACAGAACCTGTACCGTGTATCGTCACGAAGCCAGGCGTTGAACTGAAACCAGTTATGAAAGGTTCGCTTTGCGACCTCGCGCCGACGCTCTTACACCTCCTCGGAGGAGAGCAACCGGCTGAAATGACCGGTACGTCAATCGTTAAGAAGTAAACTACATTTTCCAAACAAAAAGGAGCGATTTTTATGTCAATGATCACAGAAATTTACGCACGCGAAATTTTGGATTCACGCGGTAACCCAACAATCGAAGTAGAAGTATTCACAGAAGACGGCGGCTTCGGTCGTGCCCTCGTCCCATCAGGCGCATCAACTGGTGAGCACGAAGCAGTAGAGCTTCGCGATGGCGACAAGTCACGTTACCTTGGTAAAGGCGTACTCAAAGCCGTTGCTAACGTAAACGACACAATCGCACCTGAACTCATCGGCTACGATGTCTTCGACCAAAACGCACTCGATGCGAAAATGATCGAGCTCGACGGTACGAAAAACAAAGGTAAACTCGGCGCAAACGCGATCCTCGGTGTCTCAATGGCAGCAGCACACGCAGCAGCAGACGAGCTCGGCCTTCCACTTTACACGTACCTCGGTGGATTCAACGCGAAGACGCTTCCAACTCCAATGATGAACATCATCAACGGTGGTTCGCACGCTGACAACAACGTTGACTTCCAAGAGTTCATGATCATGCCTGTAGGCGCGCCAACGTTCCGCGAAGCGCTCCGCATGGGTGCAGAAGTATTCCACGCCCTCAAATCAGTTCTTTCTGGTATGGGTCTTAACACAGCTGTCGGTGACGAAGGTGGTTTCGCACCAAACCTTAAGTCGAACGAAGAAGCGATCACAGTTATCCTTGAAGCGATCGAAAAAGCTGGTTACAAAGCTGGCGAAGACATCTACCTCGCAATGGACGTTGCATCGTCTGAGTTCTACGACAAGTCGACTGGCAAGTACGAACTCGCTGGCGAAGGCAAGTCAATGACAACTGCTGAGCTCGTAGACTTCTACGCTGAGCTCGTTGACAAGTACCCAATCATCTCAATCGAAGACGGTTGCGACGAAAACGACTGGGACGGCTTCAAATTGCTTACTGACAAAATCGGTCACAAAGTTCAGCTCGTTGGGGATGACCTCTTCGTAACGAACACTGAGAAACTTGCTGAAGGTATCGAAAAAGGCATCTCGAACTCGATCCTCATCAAAGTTAACCAAATCGGTACGCTCACAGAAACATTCGACGCGATCGAAATGGCTAAAAAAGCTGGCTACACAGCAGTTATCTCGCACCGTTCTGGTGAAACAGAAGATGCGACAATCGCTGATATCGCAGTTGCGACAAACGCTGGCCAAATCAAAACTGGTTCACTCTCGCGTACAGACCGTATCGCGAAGTACAACCAACTTCTCCGCATCGAAGACATGCTCGGCGATGTAGCGAAATACGACGGCATCAAGTCGTTCTACAACCTCAAAAAATAATTGATTGATTGTTTCAGGTCCGCCTTATGGCGGGCCTGTTTTTTGTTGTCGACACTTCATCCGACGGTGGGACGCTTTCCTGGGGTGATGCGGATGCCTCCGCAGCGCCTTCGCGCTTTACGGGGTCATCCTTGCATCACTCTCCCCAAGGAGTCGCCCACCGTCTGATTCCGTTGACGTCAACTCGGACCGGTTATTTAAGCGTTGGATGCGAGTAACAACGAGACGAATTTATGTTCCAAGTGACACCGTCCGAGCGGCACTGCTAGATTGCCTGCAGACAACAGCGGCGGCGCCGGGTGGCTTGTACACACGTATGGACGATTGAAAATGGTCGTGACATGTGTCACGGCCGTTTTGAGCGTGCGTGAAAGTCGGATTTTTGGGTATAATCATCTACATAATGATAAAAGGGGATAGGTCCATGAAACGTGTACGCAAAGCCATCATCCCAGCCGCTGGTCTCGGCACGCGCTTCTTGCCGGCGACGAAGGCGATGCCAAAAGAGATGCTCCCGATCGTCAACAAGCCGACGATCCAGTTCATCGTCGAGGAGGCGGTCGCCTCAGGGATCGAGGACATCATCATCGTGACCGGGAAGAACAAACGTGCCATCGAGGACCATTTTGACCGGGCCATCGAGCTCGAACAAAACCTCGAGTCGAAAGGGAAGACCGAGCTGCTCGAGTCGGTCCGCCACTCGTCAAACCTCGCCAACATCCACTACATACGCCAACAGGAGCCGAAAGGACTCGGCCACGCGATTTGGTGTGCCCGCAAGTTCATTGGCGACGAACCGTTCGCCGTCCTTTTGGGCGATGATATCATCGAGGCGGAAGTGCCGGCGACACGCCAGCTCATCGAGCAGTACGAGATACATGAACGCTCAATCATCGGGGTCCAACGTGTCCCGTATGAAATGACGAATCGATATGGTATAATTGACCCGCTTGCCGTCGAAGGGAAGCTGATCCCGGTGCGGACGTTCGTTGAGAAACCGCCCGCCGGGGAAGCACCCTCGAACCTCGCCATCCTCGGTCGCTACATTTTGACGCCTGACGTCTTTGAGGCGTTATCGGCCCAAGAAATCGGTACCGGGGGCGAGATTCAATTGACGGACGCCATCGCGCGCTTGAACGAGGCGCAGACGGTGTTCGCCTATGAATTTGACGGCCGTCGCTATGACGTCGGGGAACCGATCGGCTTCATCGAAGCGACGATTGCCTACGCGCTTCGCGACCCAGATTTAAAAGCCAACGTCCATGAGCTGTTAAAACGGTTCGTGGACGAACTCGAACAACAGTAAGGTGTGTTATTTTTGAAAACAATGTTAATGGTGTGTCAAAACTATTATCCGGAGATCGGCAGCGCCGGCAACCGGATGCAAAATATTACGCATCTCATGAAAGAACGCGGCTACGAAGTCGAGGTCATCACGGCCGCGCCGTCGTATCCGAACTTCAACTTGTATAAAGACGACCGGTTCTGGAACGACGTGGAGCTGAACAACCAACCGTTCATCAAGCGGTTGATCACGAAACAGCGCAAGCATACGTCGAACATGTTGAGCCGGCTCGCCTTGTTCCTCGAACAGATGATCAAAGGTGTCGCCGCCGTCAGAGCACTCGATACGAAACCGGATGTCGTCTTCGCGACGACCCCGTCTTTTTTTATGGCGTTCGTCGGGGTGTATGCGAAGCGAAAACATGTCGTCCCGTTCGTACTCGACGTCCGTGACCTGTGGCCGGAGTCGGTCAAAGGTGTCGGTGTGTTCAAGTACGACTGGATGCTC
The DNA here is from genome assembly GCF_004337085.1 of Exiguobacterium sp. SH5S13. NCBI lineage: Bacteria > Bacillati > Bacillota > Bacilli > Caryophanales > Exiguobacterium > Exiguobacterium sp. SH5S13. The sequence goes on from NZ_SJUS01000014.1 coordinate 52,703, forward strand.
ACGCCCGCGTTTTGGTTCGAGAAGCGGCTCTACAAGTCGGCCGATGCGATCATCATCAACTCGGAAGGCTTCCGCAGCTATTTGCGCCAACGCGGTGTCGATAACGGCATGATCCACTATATGCCGAACTCGATCCGTGTGAGCGAGCGCAACTTGGAGCGGACCGTTCCCGAAGACGACCGGATGGAGATTTTATACGCCGGCAACATGGGGCTCGCCCAGGACGTGTCGCTGTTGCTTGAACTCGCGGAGCGGTTCCGCGACGAGCCACGCGTCCACTTCAAGCTGATCGGTTACGGTTATCGGAAGAACGAATTGAAAAAAACGATTAAAGCCCGCGGGTTCAAGAACTTCCTCTTCCTCGAGGCGATGCCACGGACGGAGGCGTTCCAAGCGATCAAAAATGCCGACGTCGCGTTCGTCAGCCTGATCGACCAAGACGTGTTCGACACGGTCATCCCGGGTAAACTGATTGATTATATGGCGGTCGGCAAACCGATCGTCGCGGCGGTGTCAGGCCATGCGGCGAATGTCATCGAAGCGGCGGAAGTCGGCTACGTGTCACGGAAGCGTGATATCGATGAGATTGAACAGTCACTCCGGACATTGCTCGATCGCCCGGACCTGCGCGACAAGTTCGGGGCGAACGGCATCCGTTACGTGAAAGACAACCTGTGCTGGGAAAATAATATACACGTCCTCGACGACGTGATCGAAAAGTTATTGATGGAGGAACAACGATGAAGGTATGTATGTTTGTTTGGAACCACTTTACGAATGACGCCCGTGTCCTTCGCGAATGCTCGGCGCTCGCCGAGGCGGGGTACGAGGTCGACTTGATCGCCTTGCAAGACCCTAAAAATAAAGCACTCCCGGCCGAAGAGATGCGCCCAGAAGGTTTCCGCGTCATCCGTGTGAAACGTCAACCGTCGATTCTCGTCAACGGGATGAAGGCGTTGAAATCAGTCCGGACGTGGGTGTCGGAGAAGAAGACGCGCCAACTCGGGGCCGGTCTCGTCGGGGCGGGATTAGTCATCCTCGCGCCACTGACGATGCTCGGTCTCGGCGCGGCAGCGGGTGCGATTTTGCTCCCGCCGGTCCGTAAAAACATCGTCAACGCGAGCGCGATGCTCGAGATGGTGTTCGCCTCGACGAAGAAGTCGTACGACTTCTATCACGCGAACGACTTGAACACATTGCCGCAGGCGTTGATCGCCGGCAAACTCGTCAATAAAGGCAAGATCGTCTACGACTCGCATGAGGTCCAGACCGACCGGACCGGTTACGGCTACATCCAAAGTAACCTCGAAGGCTGGTTGTTGCCATACGTCGATTCGATGATGGTCGAGAACCATACGCGTGCGGCGCACAACGAAGAGTTGTACGGTTTCTATCCGTACGTGCTCCATAACTATCCGTTCTACCGTCCGCTCGACTTCTTGCTCCGGAAAGACTTGCACGCCTTGCTCGATTTGCCAAAAGACGAGAAGATCTTGCTCTATCAAGGCGGCGTCCAAGCGGGACGCGGTCTCGAACAACTCGTCTTGGCGGCGAAAGACTTTAAAGAAGGCACGCTCGTCATGATCGGCGACGGGAAACTGAAGCCGGTCATCAAACAGATGATCGAGGACGAAGGCGTCAGTGACCGCGTCAAGATGATTGATAAAGTACCGGTCGAGGCGTTACCGTACTACACGATGAACGCATATCTCGGTTTCCAGGTCTTGAACAACGTCTGCTTCAACCACTACTCGGCGTCATCGAACAAGCTGTTCGAATACTTGATGGCCGAAGTGCCGGTCGTGTCGTGTGACTTCCCTGAGATCGAACGTGTCGTCGCCGGCAACGACGTCGGTGTCGTCGTCGACTCACACGATCCACAATCGATTGCGGAGGGCGTCAACCGCCTGCTCGAAGATCAAGAACTTTACGCCCGTGTCAAAGAGAACACGAAGACGGCGCGTGAGAAATATAACTGGGATTTGGAAAAAGAGGCACTCTTGAACGTCTACGAAAACGTCGCAGACCGCAAGTTGCCGATTATGAAAGACGGTGCGCCAAAGCCAGTACAACGTTAAGACTGCGGCTTTTGCCGCGGTCTTTTTTATATGCAAAATGGAAAGGGGATTTTTTATGAAACGTCAGCAACAACATCTTTTGCGTCAACAAGTTTGGCAAAAACTCCAATCGATCTCATTGAAGGACATCGCCTGGATCATCGCCGGGTCGTTCATCCTCGCCTTCGGGGTCAACTACTTCACCGTCCCGAACGCCTTCTCGGAAGGCGGCCTGCTCGGGGTCACGATCATCTTGTACTACTTGTTCGGTTGGGACCTCGGCTTCACGTCGATCGTCGGGAACGGCCTGTTGTTCATCGTCGGCTATAAGTTGCTCGACCGCCGGACGATGGTCTATTCGGTCGTCGCCGTCGTCGCGACGTCGTTCTTCCTCAGCTTGACCCATAACTGGGGCAGCCCGGCCGAGGATAAACTGCTCGCGGCGATTTATGCCGGGATCTTGATCGGTGTCGGCATCGGCATGGTGCTCCGCGTCGGCGGGACGACCGGGGGCGGGGTCATCATCGCCCGGCTCATGGAGCGCTATCTCCACATGAGCGTCGCCGTCTCGATGTTCATCATCGACGTCATCGTCGTCGGGGCGTCGGGCTTTTTCCTCGGGGAACAAGTCGTGCTCTATACGCTCATCGCCATCATCATCGGCTCGTGGGTCATCGACCTCGTCGCCGAAGGGTTGAACATCCGGAAAGCCGTCACGATCATCAGCGACAAGCACGAAGAGCTCGCCGCCGTCTTGACGGAGACGCTCGGCCGCTCGGCGACGATCATCCACGGTCACGGCCATTATTCGAAGCAAGATAAGAACATGTTGTACATGATCGTCGACAAGCGCCAAGTCGGTCCGCTCAAGAAAATCGTCGAAGTGACCGACCCGCGTGCGTTCGTCGTCATCCACCAAGTGAAAGAAGTGATTGGGGAAGGGTTCAGCTACCCATCCCGTTAATTTGAAAGCTGGCGTTTTTATCACAACTTCTATATAATAAGAAGCGTGTAAAAAGAAGGAGGAACTGACTATTATGCAAACGATCGCTACAATCAGCCTGCTCGTCGTGGCTGTTTTATTGATTGTCGTCGTACTGCTCATGTCAGGTCGGTCGCAAGGTCTTGGGGCGATTGCAGGTGGCGCGGAGCAGTTGTTCGGCCGCCAGAAAGCACGCGGCTTTGACGCTGTTTTGAACCGAACTGCAGCTGTACTAGGCACATTGTTTTTCATTTTAGGATTACTAGTCGCATCACTATGATGAAAGGCTGATCGTTCTCGGTTTTTACGTGAGGCGGTCAGCTTTTGTTTTTTTGCATTATTTTTTGGGAATAATGGAAGGTATGAGGAGTTGACTTGGACGATGAAAGTGAGTGCACCGAAACCGTTCTTCTTCGAAGGCGGACCACGTGCCGTGTTAATGTTGCATGGCTTTACAGGATCGAGCGCGGACGTCCGCATGCTCGGTCGTTTCCTACAAAAAGAAGGCTACACGTGCATGGGACCCCAGTACCGGGGACATGGCGTCCCACCAGAAGAGTTGCTCGAATTTGGACCGAACGACTGGTGGCAGGACGTCCAAGACGCCTACCAGGCGTTGAAAGACAAAGGCTACGACGAAATCGTCGTCTGTGGCCTATCGCTCGGCGGCGTCATGTCGCTCCGTCTCGCTTCAGAAGCGAGTGTCAAAGGTGTCGTGCCGATGTGCGCACCGACTGAAATCGATGCCGAGGACCGATTGTATAAAGGAGTCCAGGCGTACGCCCGAGAATATAAATCAAGGGAAGACAAATCGACCGAACAAATCGAACGGGAGATGGCGGACTTCAAACCGATGCCGACACTCACCGATTTACGTGCGTTCGTCGAGGAGACGACGTCTCGGCTCGAAGATATCTTCGTACCGGCGCTCGTCATCCAAGGAGCGAAAGACCGCATGGTCGATCCTCAATCTGCACACGAGATCTACGAGGCGATCAACGCGTTCCAAAAAGAACTGCTCATGTACGAGCATTCGGGACACGTGATCACCCTCGACAAAGAAAAAGAGAAACTGCACCAGGACGTGCTCGATTTTCTCGAAACGTTAGACTGGTCAGTGTGAAAAAGGAGGTGTCACGTTGAATTTACGTGACCAACTACTAGAAATCATCCAGGCAAGCGACAAAGCGCTGACTGTAGACCAATTGACCGAGCGTCTCGCGCTCGAGTCGACGGATGCCTTTAAAGAGCTCATCCGCACCTTGAACGAACTTGAAGCGGAAGGCTTGATCGGCCGGACGCGGACGAACCGTTACGGCACGCTCGCCGTGCTCGGCCAAGCGGCCGGGATCATCTCGATCCACCAACGCGGCTTCGGCTTCTTGTCGGTCGAAGGCGAGACAGAAGACGTGTTCTTGCCACCGGACCAATTGAAAGACGTCTATCACGGCGATACGATCCTCGTCAAAAAACGCGAGGACAACCGCGGCAAGACGGAAGGCGTGTTGCTCAAAGTATTGAAGCGCGGCCTATCTGAATTTGTCGGGACGTACACGCTCCCGAGCGGTCGCCTCGACCAGTTCGCCTTCATTGAACCGGACGACAAACGCATCAACTTCTGGCCGATCGTCAACACAGACAAATCGCTCGGTGCCGTCGAAGGACACAAAGTCGTCGTCCGCATCACGAAGTATCCGGATGGACGTTTCGCCGGAGCGTGTGACGTCGTCCGTATCATCGGACATAAGAACGACCCTGGCGTCGACATCTTGTCGATCGTCTACAAGCACGGCATCCCGACGGAGTTCCCGGAAGACGTCATCGACCAGGCGAACGCCGTGCCGGAAGAGGCGGACGAGAAAGACTTCATCGGCCGTGTCGACCTGCGTAACGAGACGATCTTCACGATCGACGGCGAAGACGCGAAAGACTTGGACGATGCCGTCCACGTCAAGAAACTGAACAACGGCAACTATGAGCTCGGTGTCCACATCGCCGACGTGTCACACTACGTCAAGGAAGGCTCACCGCTCGACGTCGAGGCGTTCGAGCGCGGGACGAGTGTATATCTCGTCGACCGCGTCATCCCGATGCTGCCGCACCGCTTGTCGAACGGGATCTGTTCGCTCAACCCGCACGTCAACCGTCTGACGCTCAGCTGTGTCATGGAGATCTCGCCGCAAAACGGGAAAGTCGTCAGTCACGAGCTGTTCCCGAGTGTCATCAAGACGACGGAGCGGATGACGTATACGAGCGTCCGTGAGATCATCGAACGTGACGACGAGGAGACGCTCGCACGCTACGAGCCGTACATCGGTGAATTCGACCTCATGGCCGAACTCGCCGAAGTGCTCCGTTCGCGCCGTAACTCGCGCGGTGCCATCAACTTCGACTTCGCCGAGGCGAAAGTCATCGTCGATACGGAAGGGAAAGCAGCCGATATCGTCTTGCGCCCACGCTCGGTCGCCGAGAAGTTGATCGAGGAGTTCATGCTCGCGGCCAACGAGACGGTCGCCGAACACTTCCACAAGATGGACGTCCCGTTCATCTACCGTGTGCACGATAACCCGAAATCAGACAAGCTCGATTTCTTCTTCGACTTCGTCGCCAACTTCGGCGTGCATATCGAACGCTTCAAAGGCCAAAAAGTCGAACCGAAGACGCTTCAGAAGATCTTGAAAGCGATCGAAGGGCAGCCGGAAGAGCCGGTCATCAGCACGATCATGTTGCGCTCGATGCAACAGGCGAAGTATGACGATGTCTCGCTCGGTCACTTCGGTCTTGCGACCGACTTCTATACGCACTTCACGTCGCCGATCCGTCGTTACCCTGACTTGATCGTCCACCGTCTCATGCGGACGTACGCCTTCAACCAGGACTTGTCGGACAAGACGATCGCCAAGTACGAGGAACGTCTCAGCTCGATCGCCGAACAGACGTCGAGACGCGAACGTCGCTCGGTCGACGCTGAACGGGAGACGCAAGCGCTCAAGAAAGCCGAGTACATGGAGTCACGTCTCGGTGAAGAGTTCGACGGTGTCGTCAGCGGCATCACGAACTTCGGGATGTTCATCGAGCTCCCGAACACGATCGAAGGGCTCGTCCGTCTTCAAACGATGGATGATTACTACCACTTCGACGAGTCACAGCTCATGTTGCTCGGCGAGCGGACGAAACGTCAGTTCCGGATCGGTGACTCGGTCCGGGTCAAAGTCGACGCCGTCAACCTAGACGAGCGCACGATCGACTTCACGGTCGTCGGCATGCCGAAACGGGAACAGACGCGTCGTCGTCAACCGACGACGATCAAAGCGACGGAAGGTCGTCCGAAGAAAGACGATAAGCGCGGTGGACGCGGCCGTGACGACAAACGTCCGAAACGCGGCAAGCCAGGCAAGCCTGGACAACCGGGAAAACCGGGCCAAGCGAGCAAGCCGAGTAAGCCAGGCGAGAAGCCGAAATCGTCGCAAGGACGTTCGGCGCTTGATCTGAAGAAACAAGACGGTCAAAAACGAACAGGCGACGCGAAACGCGGAGCGAAGAAACGTCGCTGACGGGAGGGGGAGACTCCTTCCGTAATTTGATATAAAGGACTGAGTAATATGGCCAAGAAGAAAGATTCGAACGCGCTCGCGCAAAACCGAAAAGCGTCCTTCGATTATGCGATCGAAGATACGATTGAAGCCGGCATGGTGTTGACCGGGACCGAGATTAAATCGGTGCGCCAATCGAAGATCAACATCGCCGACGCGTACGTCCGCTTTGACGGTGGCGAGGCAACGCTTCACAACTGTCATATCAGCCCGTTCGAGCAAGGGAACCGGTTCAATCACGAGCCGCTCCGTATCCGAAAGCTATTGTTGCATAAAAAACAAATCAACCAGCTCATCGGCGCACAAGGCCGGGACGGGTATACGATCATCCCGCTCAAAGTGTATCTCAAGAACGGCTTCGCTAAATGTCTCCTCGGCATCGGGCGCGGGAAGAAGAAGTATGACAAGCGCGATGACTTGAAGAAGAAAGACGCGAAGCGTGACGTCGACCGGGCACTCCGGGACCGGCAAAAATACTGACAGCGAGACCTGATTGTGGTATAGTAGTGATAATACCAATTACCACCTCGGGGACGTTATGGATTCGACGGGGGTAGGTCGGTCGTATGTGGCGTGTCGAGGGGTCGGCCTCGTTAAAACGCAAACGCCTATAACTGGCAAAACTAACACACAACTCGCAGCAGCCTAAGTGCCCTGCGGATCCTGACATCCATCGCTTGTGTGGATGATTATCAGGGTCTCAAACTAAGCAAGCTACGCTTCAACCTCGCCGTCTGAGGGCGCGAAGAAGAGATGAATCAGACTGGATGCGACAACGCCTGTTTATCGGCAGTGTCACATTGAGATCCAATAGATAAACTACACACGTAGAAGCATGCGTTACGATGCCTTCGGACGCGGGTTCGACTCCCGCCGTCTCCATTTTTAAGCAGTCTACAGTGACTGGAATCAACGATTTTTACTGAAAACCTTCTAATTTCATTGAGATTAGAAGGTTTTTTGATTTTAACGGAGCACGTCAATCACAATGAAATGAAAGCAGGTGAATCAAATGGGAAAATATCAATTAGACAACAAAAGTAAAGTAGCTGCTGCAAAGTATCAAGACGGTAAAAAACCAACTGTTCCGAATAAAAAAGAGAAGATTAATCAGATTCGAGAAGCCTATTTACAGAAGAAAAACGACAAGAAACAGTCTGGTGAATGATCAGAAAGTTTAGCTGACTTCAAGTGTTATGCTATAAGAAGTTGAAATAAAAGAAGAGGATCATTCGTGCGTATTTTTGCATGGGTGGCCCTCTTCTTGTTTCTCTTTTTACCCATCAGATTCGAAATGAACTAAACCTAGAATGATAGACACTTGATAAAAAGTATTTAGTTTAGCTTTTCATTTATTTAGAGTATTCATGCATAACCATTTAGGTTTTGAACTAATTGATTGAATAAATTATTTCAATATTCTTTGAATTCATTGCATGGTAAGCTAGTTCTATCGAGCTTTTCATAATACTTTTTTTACCTAGATAACGGAGGGATTGGATGTTACAGGCATCACACACACCTAATATGACTGGTGTTTTACTTTCGGGGGAACCAGAAGATTTTAGAATTCTATACGATTCATTACATAAGATTGTTGGAAATGTAGGCGATGAATTAGAGAATGAATCGGCAATTCGAATTTTAGGCGTTTGTTACGATATTAGACATACGTTTATGGGGAACCGTAATGCAACCTATATAGAACATGGATTTAGTGATGAGCAATTAGCCTTTTTATCGCTTGTAGGGCCAAAACAAAATTTGAATCTTGCATTTGAAACACTATGGCCAGAAATGCTTTACGTTGTCTTTTCATTAGAAACATTTATTAGAGATTATCAGAAAACTTCAAAGGCCACTATTTGGGATCCGCATGTTACACAGGCGCGTATTTTGCAATCTGCAATTTTTAAATTGGTGGAAGAAACGGTTACATCAAGACAGTTCACAAGCTTTAAAAAATGGATTACCGAAAATAGTGTAGAGAGTATTTTATTTACGCAATATATTGATTACTTAAACAGTAAGTGGAACGAGATGGATTTAGAGAAACGCAAAAAGAATTTTAATATTTTCGCGAAACGAACATGTCAGCTAACCCCAGATTATGAGCGCCAAAAAAGGCTGGTTATAGAAGCAGCAATCGAGCATAGGTGTCATCCTTCAGAAATTCATTTCCCATCTGAATTTTATAGTCATCTGGAGTGGTAAGTGCTATTTGAAATGATATTTTGTCAAATTAAGCATCAAATACCCTTCGCGAAAGCTTCGTGGCAGCTAAACTATTTGTCACGGTTTGTTCGAACTGTCACCGTATGTTGCATTGAGTGAGACCATGGTTATCGATTGAAAAGTTGTCATCTATTTTACAATACGATCCTTAAAACGAATTGAATCTGTTTATCTACAATTAGTTAGTTCTGAAAAGTGGTGAACATAATGGGCTGGAATTTAGAAATCGCTGAAGCGAAAAGCGAGTATTTAACAGAAACCGACTTATGGCGCTATACACAACAATTTCTCATGAACGCGACACATACGACGACGTACAAGCATATGCTCATGAAGGCGTTGCTCGAATGCACGACCGAATTAAGCGATTCCGGTGTGGTGACGTTCCAGCAAATTTCGAGGCATGTGACGAAGATGTATTGGAATTTGATTGTGACGAACGGGTTGCGACAAGTGAATCAAATTGGGAAATTGAGCTCGGTCGAAAAAACGATGCTCACGTTTCAAGCGACACACGAAATTCCGTCCACTTGGAACTTTGACCGCCTGCCGGATGAGCAGCAACAACAATTGACTCGGAACGTGAATCAGTTTTATAAGAAGTATGTGTATGGCTCGTTCTATACTGCGTTCGATGGGACCATCTATTCATTTAATCGGAAAGAAGAGTGGATCAAACTCGTGCCAAGCTATATCGTCTTTTTTGAAAAGTACAAGCGAGTATTGATGAACGTCACGAACTATCAACTCGCTGTCTTCTTAGAAAAATACAATACGCGCGAGGCGATGGAGCAGATTTTGAGTAAAATTGAGTTCGTCTCGGCACGAAAATCGCTCGATGAGTTTAAGCAAATCTTACTCAGCCACGGTCATCCCGTCTGTTTTTATTGCATGAAGCCGCTGAGACAGATTCATGTCGACCACTTTATCCCGTGGTCATACATGCAGAATGATGTATTATGGAACTTTGTCTTGGCATGCCCGAGTTGCAACACGAGTAAAAACAACCGAATGGCGAAAATTGATTATCTGTATGCGCTTGTGGAACGAAATCAGGAGTTGCGAGTGGCCGAGCAGATGAGCACGTATAAAGAGACCAAACTGATTCATCTGTATGACTATGCGGTCCAAAATGGGTTTGAAGCCAACTGGGCACCGAAAACATAAAACGAGTCGAACCTTCCTAAACAGGTTCGACTCGTTTACGTTTATTTGATCCTCACCACAAGTTGAATAGATCCGCAACAATCGCAGCACTTCCATCTTGGAACATGAACAAGCCGAGCGCGATCAACAGACCTCCGATGATGAGTGTGCCGAACCGCATGAGCGCGTTCGTGTTCTTTTTAAATAAACCGCGAATCACGAGCCATCCACCGATCAACAGCATCAAGAAATACCAAAAGCCCATAGCCAGTCCTCCTCTGCCTGTATTTGAGTCTAGTTTACATAAATTTTCCAGTACATACTGTCGGGCGCGCGACTGATTTAATCTCAGCCTAAGACGGGTACATTACCTCTATGTGCAAATGAAGGGGAGTGACCACTATGCGAAAAACCATCGTCATCGCGGGCGCGAGCGGCTATATCGGCTCGAACGTGATGGAGCATTTAAAAGAAGAATATGACATTATCGCCTTGTCTCGCTCGACGAAAAACAAGGAAGACGAGGACCACATCACATGGCGGTCGTGCGACTTGTTCTCGTATGAACAGACGCGCGAGGCGTGCGAGGGAGCGGACTATGCGATGTTCCTCGTCCACTCGATGATCCCGGACGGCGGGTTGACGCAGGCGACGTTCGAAGACATGGACGCGCTCATCGCTGACAACTTCGCCCGGGCAATGAGCGCGAACGATATCGAACAGATCGTCTATTTGAGCGGCATCATCCCGAAAGAGTCGAAGACGTTGTCGCGTCACTTGAAGAGCCGACTTGAAGTCGAACGCATCCTCGGCGGGCAAGGCGTGCCGGTGACGACGATCCGGGCTGGGCTCATCATCGGTCCGGAAGGCTCGTCGTTTCCGATTCTCGCGAAACTCGTCAAACGACTCCCGGTCATGATCCTCCCGAACTGGACGAAGACGGAGACACATCCAATTGATTTGCGAGAAGCGGTCCAAGCGCTCATCTCGGTCGTCGGGGCCGAGTCGTTGTACGACCATCATATCGACATCGGTGGTCCGGAAGTGATGACGTATCGGAAGATGATCGAAGATACGGCTGACGTCATGGGCAAGCGTCGCGTCATGATCGACTTCCCGTTCCCGACGATCAAGCTGTCACGGCTTTGGGTCATGGCTGTCACCGGTGAGCCGAAAGACACCGTCTATCCGCTCGTCGAGAGCATGGATCACGCCATGGTCGCCAAAGACACGGACGGCGTCAAGCAAGGTGAGATCCCGTTCAAGGAAGCGGTCGAACACGCGCTCGAGGAAGAAGAGAAGCAGAAGTCGGCCGGCAAGACGAAAAAAGCGCCACAACAGTATACGGTCCGCTCGATCCAACGCTTCGGTCTGCCGGACGACAAGTCGGCTGCCTGGATGGCCGACGAATATTTCGAATGGCTCGGGCGGATCGCGTATCCGCTCATCCAGACGACGAAAGAACAGGATGATTGGGAGATCGCGCTTTTGCGCCCATCACTCGTCGCACTCCATCTGTCGCTTGAAGATGCGGCGACGGACGACATGGCATCGTTCGAGATCGACGGGGGACTGTTCGCGAAGCTGACCGAGGACGACAAGACCGGCCGCCTTGAGTTCAGGCGACTCCCGGACTCGAACGAGGGGCTTATCGCCATCCATGAGTTCGTGCCGGCCATGCCGTGGTGGTTCTATACGAAGACGCAGGCGAAAGCCCATCTCGTCGTCATGTGGCTATTCGGCCGCCACGTCCGTTTGCTCGGGGAAGAGTCGGACGAGGGTGACCAAGTCGTCGAAGCACCGACCAATTAATGAAGACGTGTCCATCGCGTGATGGATACGTCTTTTTGGTTTGTCGATTATGTTAACGTTTCGCCGGAGTCGTTTACAAAGAGCGGGGACAGGCGTAAACTGAACTCGTTTTCGACCTAATGGAAAGAAGGAATGCAAGAATGGACAACTTCATGACAACACGAGAGGCGTGGCAAAAAGACATCTCGGCAGGGATCACCGTCGGGGTCGTCGCCGTTCCGCTCGCGATGGCGTTCGCGATCGCCTCGGGCGTCGGACCGGTGTACGGGCTCTATACGGCCATCATCGCCGGCATCATCGTCAGCCTGTTCGGGGGCTCGACGTTCCAAATCGCCGGACCGACCGGCGCCTTCATCCCGATCGTCTCGGGCGTCATGCTGGCGCACGGCTACGAAGGGCTGCTCGTGACGACGTTTCTCGCCGGGATTTTGCTGTTCCTCATGAGCGTGCTCCGCGTCGGCCGGCTCATCCGCTTCATGCCGCGCGCCGTAACGATCGGCTTTACAGCGGGGATCGCCGTCGTCATCTTCGTCGACCAGCTCGATGAACTGCTCGGCATCACGTTCGAGAAGGCGCCGCACTTCCATGAGAACGTCCTAAAACTCGTCACGTCGCTCCCCGAGGCGAGCCTCTGGCCGATCGGTATCGCCGCCATCGGCTTCTTGACGCTCTGGCTCGTCCCGAAACTACCGGTCCGGTTGCCGCTCTTGCTCATGGCGATGCTCGTGCCGACGTTTATCAGCCTCGTCATCCCAGGCGAGGTCGCGACGATCGGCAGCGCCTACGGAGGCATCCCGAGCGGACTGCCTGACTTCAACTGGCTCACGATCGATCTCGATTTGATCGCGACGCTGCTCCCATCGGCGTTCGCCATCGCCTTCCTCGGGGCGCTCGAGTCGCTGTTGTCAGGTGCGGTCGCGGACGGCATGGCCGGCACGAAGATGAACCCGGACAAGGAACTGTTCGGGCAAGGGCTCGCCAACGTCGTCGTCCCGTTCTTCGGCGGCATCCCGGCGACAGGTGCGATCGCCCGGACGGCGACGAACATCCAAGCAGGGGCCGTCAGCCGCCGCTCCGGTGTCATCCACGGGTTGACGGTGCTCCTCGCCGTACTCGTGTTGGCACCGCTCGCGAGCTACGTCCCGCTCGCCGCCCTCGCGCCGATCTTGATGCGCGTCGCTTGGAACATGTCGGAGCGGCACCATGTCTTCGAGATGCTCAAACATCGCTCCGCCGAGTCACTCGTCTTGCTTGTCACGCTCGGCCTGACCGTCTTCGTCGACCTCGTCGTCGCCGTCGAGGTCGGGGTCATCTGTGCGCTCGCCTTGTTCGCGAAACGGATGGCCGATACGATCGACGTCCGCGAACAGACGGAACGTTACGTGACGCGCGACGGCCAAGTCGTCTTCAGCGTCGAAGGGCCGCTCTTCTTCGGGGCGATCGAGATGTTCGAGCACGTCCTGCAACAGATTCATAATGAGCCCGACGTGTTCATCTTCAACTTCCATCGCTGTCCGGTCATCGATGTGACGGCGGTCGAAGAAGTCCGCCGGGTCGTCCGGGAACTGAAAGCGGCGGAGCGTCGTGTCGTCTTCGCCCACTTATCGGAACCCGTGCGGCAGACGCTCGATCACTATGGCGTCCTCGACGGGATTGCGACGTTCGAGACGACGCAAGACGCGATTGACGCGTCTTAACGGACCGACAGGATGTGGCTGAACGGGATGCGGCGCACGTCCGTGTCGAACAGTTCGACTTCGCGTTCGGCGTAATAGATGGCATGAACGTAGCCACGCACGGAGCGGGCGAGACCATCCTCGAACAACGTCAGTTCGACTTGGTCGCCTTCCCGGATGGCCCGTTCAAGTTCGGTCTGCCACAGATAAAGGAGTTGCTCGTCGATGTCGGGCAGCTCGATCTTTTGGACGTGGGCGTAATATTTTTTGAGCAGCGCCACGTGTTCGGGCATGAGAAACGGGATCCACTTCAATTCACCGCGGTCTTTGTAGCGGGTCTGGCTCATGACGGTTCACCTCCTTGTTTATGTCCGCCGATCAGGCGTTGCCGTGTGCGGAGCGGACTGTCTTTCAGCAGACTCGAGGCCGGACGGATCGTGCCGCGGCCGAAGCGGACGTTCAATTGATCGACGAGGTCGAGGAAGTCGAACCGACGGGCCCGGGCCCATTCGTCCTCGAACAACGACAGCTGGACGTGGTCGCTCCGGGGCTCGAGCTTGCCGAGGGCGACCGAGACGTAACGGACCGCCTCCGTCTCGTTCCACGCCTCAAGAAACAGTTGGAACAGGACCGGCAAAAACTCACGCTCGTCCGCTGTGAAGCGGGCGAGCTTTTTTTGTTTGCTGAAGCCGCGCTGCTCGCTCGTCCGAGTGTAGCGGACACCGAGATGGATGCTGCCGCCGACGAGTCCCGACTGCCGCGTCCGCATCCCGACCTCGACGGCGATCGCCTGCAAGACGAGTCGGATCGAACTTTCCGTCGTATAGTCTTTCATGAGCGTGATGCCGTGGCCGATCGTCCGGGGCCGTTGGCGTTTCGCCCCGAACAGCGAACTCGCCGGCAGGATCGTCGGCGACTCGTCGATGCCCCAGGCGTGGTGCCACAGCTCGGCGCCGATGACACCGAACTTGTCGTGCAACACGTCGAGCGGATAACGGGCCAGGTCGCCGATCGTGTCGATGCCGAGCCGATGGAGATGGACCGCCATCTTCGCCCCGACGCCCCACATCTTCTCGATCGGCGCCGGATGGATCAATCGTTCGACGTCGTGGAGGGCACAACTGGCGACACCGGTCGTTTTGCCATGCAAGTCGAGGACGAGTTTGGCGAGGACGTTGTTCGGTCCGATCCCAATCGTGACCGGGACGCCGGTGTAGCGGAAGACGGTCGAGCGGATGAGGCGGGCGACGTGGTCATCGTTCCCGAACAAGCGCTCCGTCCCCGTCAAGTCGACGAGCGTCTCATCGACCGAGTAGACGCGGATCGCCTCAGGCGGTGCGAACTGGTGCAGGATGTGGACGATTTGCACCGATACGTTCAAGTAGTGGCTCATCCGGGCCTCGGCGTAGAGGACGTGCCGTCGTTCATGCCAAGGCAGGCGGTCGATGTGAAAGCGCCGGGAGCCGGTCTTGATGCCGAGCCGTTTCAGCGGCGGGGTCGCGGCGAGGACGAGGGCGCCGCTGTCCTGTAAGTTCGATAAGACGACGAGCTTCGCCTTGTACGGGTTCAAGTTACGGGCTGCGCACTCGCAGCTGGCATAAAATGAGACGCTGTCGACACAGAAGATCCGCCGGCGCATGATTCCATCTCCTTTTTACGAACAAATGTTCTGTTTTTCTTATCGTATCACGGTCTCAAACCGTCTCAAATAGAAAAATGAAAATAAACTTGTAAATATATTTTGAAATTTACCCAATTTTTATAGGAATTTCACAATTTAAAAACCATCTTTTAGGAAGTTTTCGTAAAAAAGTCTCCGAAATGAGCAAAATTTCGCTATAATAGACGGGTATGGATTTGACAATGACTGTGAACTAAATGGAGGCTACAACGTGATTCAGTTTGTAAAGCAATTGACGAATGACCAGAGCCGGCGCTTGAAAGGCTATCAGCGACGCGTCGACCGGATCAACCAATTAGAGACAACGATGCAGGCGCTCTCGGACGACGAGATGCGCACATATACCGAAACATTGAAAGCAAAAATCGCCGACGGCGCCAAAGTCGATGATGTCGCCGAAGAAGCGTTCGCCCTCGTCCGTGAGGCGGCGGTGCGTGTCTTAGGCATGCGTCACTATGACGTCCAGCTCATCGGCGGGTTCGCCCTCCTCGAAGGGAACATTTCCGAGATGCCGACCGGAGAAGGGAAAACGCTCGTCGCCGCGCTCCCGAGTTACGTCATAGCACTCGAAGGCAAAGGCGTCCACGTCATCACCGTCAACGAATATCTCGCGACGCGTGACGCGAAACAAATCGGGCAGATCCACGATTTCCTTGGTCTCTCGGTCGGGTTGAACGTTCCTGAGATGGAACAGAGCGACAAGCACGCTGCTTACCAGGCCGACATTACATACGGCGTCGGGACCGAGTTCGGGTTCGACTACTTGCGTGATCACTTGGTCGGGTCACCGGAAGAGCGCGTCCAGCGCCCGTTCCACTTCGCCATCATCGATGAAGTCGACAGCATCTTGATCGACGAGGCGAAGACGCCGCTCATCATCGCCCAAAAAGACCGCTCGCACATCCGCTTGAAGGAGTTGGCGCAACGTGTCGTCACCGAGCTCGACGAGGCGGACTACGAAGTCGACCTCGAATCGAAATCGACGGCGCTCACTGACTCCGGAATCTTGAAAATCGAAGACATGTTCGCGGTCGACAACTTGTTCAGCGCCGAGCATCAAGTGCTCTATCACTACCTCGTCCAAGCGCTCCGGGCGAACGTCTTGTTCGAACTCGACGTCGACTATATCGTCAAAGAAGACAAAATCGAGCTCATCGACTTGTTCACGGGACGGATCATGGAAGGACGCAGTCTGTCGGAAGGGCTTCATCAGGCGCTCGAGGCGAAAGAAGGCGTCACGATCACCGAGGAGAACAAGACGACGGCCGAGATCACGATTCAGCATTATTTCCGGATGTATCCGCTCATCGGCGGTATGACCGGGACGGCCCAGACGTCTCGCCAAGAGTTTTTGAAGACGTACAACATGGACGTCGTCCAAGTGCCGACGAACCGGCCGCGTTTGCGCGAAGACAACCCGGACCGTATCTTCATGACGGTCGACCAAAAGTATGCGGCCGTGACCGACAAAGTTGTCGAGCTGCATGAGACGGGACGCCCGGTGTTGATCGGCACGACGTCGATCGCCCAGTCCGAGGCCATCAGTAAGCACTTGTCGAAACAGCGGATTCAGCATGAGGTGTTGAACGCGAAGACGGTCACGCAAGAAGCGGACATCATCGCCGACGCCGGACGCTTCGGCAAAGTGACGATCGCGACGAACATGGCCGGTCGCGGGACCGATATCATGCTTGACGCGAAATCGAAAGAAGTGGGCGGCTTGTTCGTCATCGGGACGGAACGCCATGAGTCGCAACGTGTCGACAACCAGCTCCGCGGTCGTTCGGGACGTCAAGGCGATCCCGGCGCGACGCAGTTCTTCGTCTCGCTCGAAGATGAGATCGTCAAACGTTACGCGATCCAAAAACTGGAGCGGATCGAGAAGAAACTGAAGCCGGACGAACGTGGCGAAGTGTCCGCAAAAGACGCGGCTGACGTCATCGAGTACGCCCAGACGACGATCGAAGGACTCGGCGTCTCGATTCGGGACTACTTGTTCAAGCTCGACGACGTCTTGAACGAACAACGGAAAATCATCTACACGATCCGCGATCAGGCGGTCAACGCCGACGCTGCGGCGATCACGAACAACGTGCTCGGCATGATGCATCTCGCTTTAGCGAACAGTATCGACATGCACGTCTCGGACGAGCTCGTCCCAGAAGAGTGGCCGCTCGACGAGTTGAAGACAGACCTCGTCTACTTGACGACACGCGAGCCGGTCTGGTCAGATGAGATCGCCGACTCGTTGGAATTGAAGGCAGAGCTTGCGCCGTGGATCGACGACATCGTCAAAACGGCCGAGGCCCGTCTTCAAGCCGAGGAAGTCGTCACGTTCGTCAAAGAATCACTGTTACGGGCGTTGGACGGAAAATGGACGGACCACCTCACGACGATGAGCGGATTAAAAGAAGGCATCGGACTCCGCAGTTATGGGCAGGAAGACCCGAGTCGTCAGTTCGGTAAAGAAGGATTTGAGATCTTCGAACAGACGTATGTCAATATTGCCCGTGAAGTGACGACGGAAGTATGTCAGCTCGACCGCTATTTCGTCACGCAATTGGAGGAGGAGTAATATGTTAGGGTTTCGTAAACGTAAACAGATCGATACAGGGAAGACCGAGACAGGGCGTCAACTGACGCTCGTAATCGACAGCGACATGGGGATTCCGAAAGAAGACGAGTACATGTTCCGCTATCATGCGAAGCGGCTGCCGGCGCTCCTCGACAACCAGTTGTCGATCGAGCTATTGCACGCTGAAAACTTGATGGGCGGGTTGTCGCTCGTCGCCTTGTTCCGGAACACGCTCCCGAGCTCGTTCGAAGTCAATGAATTGCCGGTTCTCCTCTTGAACAAAGACAACGTCCCGCTCGGGCGGAAAGTATTGAGCCGCGTCGACCTTCCGAGCTTCGAGCCGTGGACGAGCAAACCGGTCTATTTGGACTTTTTTGCAGATGAACTGTTCGGCGAGTTTGAAGCGGAAGAACTGACGTCGATGCGACTCGTCTTCCAAATGAATCCGATCGATCCGTTACAGATGCTTCTAGATGAGGAAGTCGAACAATTTTCGAACACGGCGTGGCAACAGCTCCGTCGCACGAACGTGTCGACACCGCCCGTCGGCGAGAATGAGTTCAATTTGATGCTCGTCTCGGTCGAAACAAGTGAGACGAACGTCACGGCGACGTTGCTTCTCCGTAACGGCTACGAGCATGAACTGAACGTCGAACAGTTACCGCTCGAACTCGTGAGCGGGGACGAAGCGATCGCGAACACGACGATTCGCTTGAGCGAGCCGGTCCAAGGCAAACACGCCTATCCGGTGCAGGCGACGTTTGAAGCGATTGAAGTGACAGGGCCGTTCACGGTCCGCATCAAACAATAAGGAAAAGCCCAGGTTCTCTAAAACTGAACTGAACCCCGAATGATGGACACTTGAAAAAGTGCCTCACTTGAACTGAACCAAAAAAGTTAGACACTAAATAATTTGTCAGGCGACTTCGAGAACCTGGGTCCGGTATTCCACCGGGCTCAGGTTTTTTAGTCGTTTCTTGATGCGACGATGATTGTAGTACTCGA
>NZ_SJUS01000015.1:0-69441 GCF_004337085.1 Exiguobacterium sp. SH5S13
CATCACCCTCTCAAAAGAAAAAACAGGATAAGGGCAAGGAAAAAGAGCGATTGTCCCGACTTGAGTCGGTCCAATCGCCCTTTTTTCTGTTCACGCTCGGATAGAGCGGAGGTTTTTCAGTGCCCTCCTCTCGCAATCGGGTCTTTTTCAAAGTCTCGCTAACAGCTTTCCTTTTTGAAGTGTCGATACGTAAGCGCGCTTCGTAAAGACATCATGGTCGTTACTTCGGGCCGCATCTAATATACCTTCGTAGAGGAGCGCCGCGGCTTGGACCGGCTTTCGACTCGTCGCCGGATACAAGTGATGCGTCTCACGGGCACTGCGGTATAGCATTTCCGCCCGGTTGGCCATCGTCTCCCACACTTCAACGAACTGAGGTGTCACTTTCCGTTCAAACAGATCGGTCTCTGACATCGCGTGCTGCGCTAAGAGCGTACGCGGTACATAAATCCGGTCCCGGTCCAAGTCCTCACCGACGTCGCGAAGGATGTTCGTCAACTGCATAGCGATGCCGAGGTCGATCGCGCCTTGCTTCAGTTGTTGCCGCGCTTCCATGTTCGCGTCCGGGACAAGGATTGGTAACAACATCAAACCGACCGTGCTGGCCGCATAATAGCCGTACTGCTCCGTCTCTTCAAGTGTCGTGTAACGTGTCTTATGTAAATCCCACTTCATGCCTTCCGCTAACTCGAAGAACGGTTCGACGTCCATGTCATAGCGCTGCCAAACGTCGCGTAAAGCAATCCAAAGAGCGCCGTCTGGGTCGTTGCCGGCTAAAAAGCGGTCGAACTCCGCCAGAAATGCGGTCAAACTTTCCTCAGGATACGCTGACTCGTCGACCGCATCGTCTAACGTCCGGCAAAACGTATAGACCGCGGCGACAGCCTGGCGGTCCGGTTTTGAAAGCAGGGAGAAGGCCCGATAAAACGTGAGTGAGCCTTTCTTCATCACTTCTTCACATTGACGATACGCTTCTTGCCTCGTCATGGTACAATGCCCCCATTTCTTCTTCCATTCTTTTCACTAACAACTGTGAGCCGATCATCACGATCGGGACACCACCGCATGGATGTACGGAGGCACCGACGGCATAGAGCCGCTCGATTTGGGCGTATGGACGGGCTTGCGGCTTGAATGCTGCCGACTGTGAAAGTTTCGGGGCAATCCCAAAACTCCCGCCTTCGAACAACCCGAACCGTTCCGCGTCCATCGGTGTCCGGACTTTCATCTCGATGACACGGTCTCTAAATTTAGGGACCATCCCTTCGATCCGGGACACGAGACGTTCAATTGCCCCGCTCTGTTCAAAATCTTGTCGCTCTAACTTGCGCGGTACCGGCACAAGGACATAAAGCACACTCGTCCCAACTGGTGCGAGCGTCGAATCGATGAGCGACGGATTGAACGTATACATCGCAGGATACTTGCTCAGTTTACCATCTTCAAAGATCGTGCGCATCGACCCGGCAAAATCGTTCGGCAAATCGAACTGATGCACCGGGAGTTCGATCTCGCCGTCCACCGTGAAATAGAGGAGCAGCGTGCCGCTCGACGGTTCGTACGCTTTCGGCTTGATTCCATCAATTAGACGTTCCATGAGCGGGAAGTCTCCATTGACGACGACCGCATCATACGGATGAGGGACGCCATCGACGACGACGGCGTTGGCACGGCCGTCTTGGACGCGGACGCGTTCTACCGGCGTGTTCAGCTTGAACGTGACGCCCCGCTTCTTCAGCTCTTGTTCTAACTTCGTCGCAAGCGAGAAATATCCTCCTCGTACGTACCAGATTCCTTCTTCTTGCTCGCGATATGGGATCAAGCCGTACAGGGACGGCGTCTCATAAGGGTTGCCGCCGATGTAGAGCGTCTGCAGACTATAGGCGACCCGGAGCCGCTCATCTTTAAAGAACCGCTTCATGTTCTCATGAGCCGATTCATACGCTTTCAGGCGCATGAGCAACATGAGCAGTCTCGGCTCGAACAAGTCGGTCTTGCCTTTATAGCCACGGTTTAAAAACGTGTCAAAACCGATTTTGTATTCCTCGCGCTTTTGTCCCATGTAACGACGGAACGATTCACCTTCGCCGAAAAATCGTTCAATCTCTTCGGCTTGACGATCGATGTCGTGATATTTGTGAAACGTCGTCCCATCTTCGTAACGGAGGCGATAGAGCGGATCGACTTCGAGCAGTTCGAGTTCCTGTTCGGGAAACCCAGCTTCTTGCAGTTGGCTCTTCAGCTTGCTCGGCAACAAGACGATTGTCGGTCCTTCATCGATGCGAGCACCGTTCTCGAACTCGACATAGTTGAGCCGCCCACCGACCCGGTCCTCTTTCTCATAAATCGTCACTTGGGTCGATGGATGCTTATGAGTCCATAGCAAGGCGGCGTAAAGCGACCCGATACCGGCACCAACGAAACTGATGTTCATCGTCCGACACCCGCCCGGTCCCGAAGCAAGTTGGCCGTGATTCGTGCCGATTCAAAAATCGTCGGCAGTCCGCTGCCTGGATGCGTCCCACCGCCGACGAGCCAGACATGGTCGAGCTCTTCGAACTGATTGTGCGGACGGAAGTACATCATTTGCGACAAGTTATGTCCAAGGTTGAACGTTGCCCCTTCATAGACCCCAAACGCTTCCCAATCGTTCGGGGTGAGCGCCTGCATCACTTCGATATGGTCGCGGACGTTCCGGTAAGGCGAACGTGTCTCGAGTGCGTCCAAGACGAGTTCGGTCATCTTTTCCTCGAGCGTGTCCCAAGGAAGGTTTGACAGATTGTTCGGCACCGGTACGAGCACGTAGAGCGACGACTTGCCGGCTGGCGCGAGCGTCGGGTCGATCCGTGACGCGTTTTGAACGTAGAACGAGAAATCCTCGCTCAGCTTCAAGTCTTGCGTCATTTCTTTGACGTTGCGCTCATAATCATCCGCAAAGTGAATCGAATGGTGGCCGACCTCATCGTAGACGCGATCAAGTCCGAGGTAGAGCATGAACGTCGAGCAAGAATAGCGCTTCTTCTTCAACTGTTTCGGACTCCAGCGCGTTAGCGTATCGCTCGGTACGAGCGTCGTCATCGCATGGGCAAAATCCGCCCCTACGATGACTTCGTCAAACGCGTAATGGACGTTGTTCGCCACGAGTCCGTTGACACGTTTCCCGTCGAGCAATAGACGGTCGACTGCTTCACCTAACCGGATCGTCCCGCCTTCCTCCTCGATGACACGGGCCATCGCCGAACAGAGTTGGTTCACCCCGCCGATCGGATGATGGACGCCGTAAGCATGTTCCATATACGACAAGATCGAGAACCCACCCGGACAGTCCCAAGCCGACATCCCGAGGTACTTCGCTTGGAACGTGAACGAGTATTTGAGTTCTTCACTCGTAAAGTATTCAGACAGCACGTCGTATAGCGATTTTCCGATCGAGAGGAACGGCAACGCCTTCAAGACGCGTGTCGACACGTAATCCGTCAGCTTATCATGGGCGGTCTGGAGCACCGGCATGAGCTTCGATAGTTTGACCGCCTGGTCTGCCATGAATCGGTCGTATCCTTCGCCGTTGCCGGGGAACATCTCTTCAATCGATTGACGCATCTGGTCGCGGTCGGTCGTCATCGATAGCACGCTTTGTCCGCGATCAAAGTAAAGATCGTACATCGGTTCTAATCGCTTCATATCGACATAATCAGCCAAATCCCGTCCCGTCTCCTCGAACATCTCTTCAAGAATATACGGCATATTCAAAAAAGTCGGGCCACGATCGAACGCGAACTCCCCGACTTGCAGACGTGACGTCCGTCCACCGACAAACGGTTGTTTTTCAAATACAGTTACATCCACACCACGGCTCGACAAGATCATTGCGGCAGCAAGCCCACCTGGCCCGGCACCGATCACTGCGACTCTTTTTTCCGACACGTTGAACAACTCCCTATGTGAAAAGTCTCTTATACTTCTATTCTATTATAGAAATGACTGAACACAAGTTCAAATCTGAATCGGTTCGCTGTACGCTAGACGTTTCAATCTCCACGTTCGGCGATGACGATATACCAAGATCCTTCCGGAATAAACGGGACGAAACGTACTTTCTCGAAGCCGACCTGTTCCAATTGCCGGCGCAACTGACGAGTCGTCGGGAGCGGATGGAGGTTATCGTGGAGCGTCATAAACGCGTTGAACGCCGAAGCGAAGCGGGCGCCTAGCGGTGACTCCGCGAGCGGTGTGACGAGGACGGCGACACCTGCCGTATCAAGATTGCTGAGCATCCGCTCTAACAGTCCAATCCGCTGCTCGGGCGAGAAATAGTAAAGCATATTGTTCATCATGACGACATCGAACCGCTCGTCGTGATCCCATTCCATGAAATCGGCCACTTCGTAACGAATCTCACCCGTCTCATCTTGCTCACGTGCCTCTTCGATCACTTTTTGTTCGAGGTCGATCCCGGTCAACTTCCAATCCGGCTCAAGACCGTGGAGTTTCCGCAAATAGCCCCCGTGGCCGCATCCGATATCAAGCATCGTCTTGACGTCCGCTTGGCGGAGCAGCTGTTGGACGACCGGAAAAGCGACCGTTTCGACGAGCGTCGACGTTTGAGCGACGACTTTCCCGTGTGTCGCACCGTCGAACGTCTTCTGTTTGCCGGACTCTAAAAAGTCTGGGTAGGCGATGAGTGCCGGGATATGAAGTTCCATCATCTCTTGAAGCATGAATCCGATGCTGCGTTCGTCTTTGAGCGAGAGCTGATACCTCAAGCTACGCGTTGGAAAATAGCGCCATCCTTTCTTCTTCAAGTGGCGCACGGCGACCCCGACTTCTAACCAACGCTCGAGTGCGAGTTTCGTGAGCGGCTGCTTCAAGCGCAGCGTCATTTCAGCGAAGCTCGCCCCGCCTTGAAGCGCATCGAACAATCCGTATTTGTAGCCGATGTAGCCGTGCCATAACGGCAAGAACGATTCAGTTTGCTTCATCCATCTACGCGCATGTAATACACGCGACCATTCATTCGTTTGTTGATCCATCGTTTCACCTCATCATCGTTATTCCTGATTTTTTTATTTTCCCCTAATAATTTGCGGACAAACAAAAAAATCCCACTCCGATGTGTGAAGTGGGATGTGACTCAAATAAAGTTGCTGAAGAACGACTGACCGTACGGCAACGCGTAACCGATAAAGATCGTCACGAGTGACAGTGCCACGAAGCCGCCAAACATAGCGCCCGATGGTTTTCTTTTTTTCAAACGAATGAGCGTCATCTCACCGAAGATGAGTGCGAGTAATCCGATTGTGATTTTCACGTGGTAGAACATGCCGCCTCCGTTCAGTTGCAAGTACAAATAAAGTCCTGTACCGAACGCGATGAGCAACATGAGGCGAAACGCCATATGCGCGATCTTGCCGCTCTTATTTCCGTTCTTGTAGCCGATATAGGCGACAGCGAACAAGACGAGTAGTAAAATCCAACTCGTCACGTGCGTGTGTAGAAATGCTGTCAATGGCATTCAAAAATCCCCCTTTTGATTATGTACAACTACTATTGTACACGAACAAGCCACTTTTCGGTCAAGCCCGCATTTACACCACAAAAAAAGACGTGCCGGTCACGATTGAACGGCACGTCTCCTCCTCTTGTTTTGATCAAGCCGTCGTTTGTTCTTCTTCCCGAATAGCGTGTTCGAAGCTCGGAATCACAACGGTGAACGTCGAGCCTTTATGTTGGACGGACTCGACATGGATCTGACCGGCGTGACCGCGCACGATTTCTTGGCAGATCGGGAGACCCAGTCCCGTGCCGCCGATTTCACGACTATCTGAGTTGTCGACCCGATAGAACTTATCGAACAGACGATCGAGGGCGTCGCTCGGAATGCCGATCCCTTGATCCTTCACTTTAATCGAGATCGATTGGTCGTGATGGGCGAGCTCGACCGTGATCTTCCCGCCACGCGGTGAGTACTTCACGGCGTTCGAGAGCAAGTTGCTCATCAGCTGTTTGAACTTCTGACAGTCTGCGAACAGTTCGTACGGTCGGTCGTCGACCGTGACAAGCTCGAACTGGTGTTTCAATGACGACGCTTCGTAGAACGTCATCATGTCATGGATGACCGGCTCGATATCGAGCTGTTCCCGGTCATACATTTGGCTACCTGATTCCATGCGCTGTACGTCGAGGAAGTCGTTGACGAGATGCGTCAACCGCTCCGTCTCAGCGTGGATTGTCTGCAAATATTTCGCCTGTTTCTCGTTCGGCAACTGTTTCTTGACCATGAGCTCGGTGAACCCATAAATCGAAGACAACGGTGTCCGCAACTCATGCGAGATCGTCGAGATGAACTCGCTCTTCAAGCGCTCAGCCTCGGTCTCACTCGTAATATCACGGAAGACGAGCAGCGTCCCTTTCGACAATCCGCCGACGACGATCCGCTCGGCATACATCTGTAAGTTCATCTCCCCTTTACGGATCGAGAAGCTGACACTGTCGTGCGGGAAGTCGTCTGTGAACAGACGGTCTGTATACGTCATGAAGTCATCGTCTTGGTCGACCGTCGTCGCGATCGTCTCCCGCCACTCGTTCCAAGACAGTTCTGCGAGCTGACGCGATGTGATCGCATCGAGCTCTGGGAACATCTCGTAAAGCGGTCGGTTGACGAACACGTCATCGGTCGAATGTTCGACGTAAATGACAGCTTCACGGATTGAATCGAGAATCCGTTCGGTCTTGCCTTTTTCACGGGTCATCTCTTCAAATAGACGCATCCGAAGCAACGACAATGACAGCTGACGTGCGAACGACATGATATCGCCCATTTGCGTCTGCGTGAAGCGGTCTTTGTAACGGACGAGATAGATGAAGGCGATGATTGAATCATCCGTCGGGTCGTGGACCGGTACGGCCGTCTCGTACATGTAGTACGGATACGGCAGCGGATGGTCGCTTGCGACTTGTTTCGACGAATGGACTGTCGTCCGCAACGTCATCGCCCGCGTCAACACGGAGTTCTCGCTATCGAGCAATTTACGCGACAACGTCTCGTTCAGCCCGTGGCTCGTGATAGAGAACGAGCCTGTCGCATCGAGGAAGACGAGCGCCCCGACTTCTGAGTCGGTGATGGCGACAAGTTTCTCGATGATTTCCGGGTAAGCCGTCAACGAATCGCGAGCCGCGAGCGTCTCGGTCAATTCGTTTCGGTACGCCAAGTGCTGTTCGTTCTGTTGCGTCTGTTCCAAGATCTCTTCAAGCTCTTGTTGCTGCGCTTGCAGCTCTTCTTGCTGGGCGATCAATTCTTCTTGTTGTGCCTGCAACTCATGGTTCTTCTCAATCAAGTGACGTTCATTTTCACGGAGCGTCTCCGCCATCTTGTTGAACGAACGGGACATCGTCCCGATCTCGTCTTCGCGCTCCATTTGATCGCTCAAGTCGACGATCTCACCTTTCAGTAAGCGGTCAGATGCGACCGACAGGCGAGAGATCAGACGGGTTTGACGACGCAAGAACGGTTGGACGAATAGTAAAATCAACGCCGCGAACGAGAAGATACTCGCAATCCATAAGAACTGTAAAACATCATTGTTCACTTTCCAGTCGGCGTACACTCTGTTTTTCTCACTGTTCATCAACGCCTTGTAGTCCATGAGTGACGATTCGATCTGTTGGATCGGAGCGAGCGTATCGATACCGCGTTCCGGATCGTACGGTACGACGCCTTGCTCAATCAATCGTTCGGCTGTCGGCAACGTCAATATGGTTTCAGGATCAATCGTGCTCTCGGTGATTTCCCCGGACGCTCGCAGTTGACCATATTCCGCCGTGACCGGCATGATCACATTGAAGTAAAAATCGTGAAAGGCTTGTAAATCGGCTGCGAAAATCTCACCTTGTTTTGATTCGACAGCGGCCTTGAACCAGTTGATTTCTTGTTGGAACTCATTTTCTTTACTTTGGGCTCGCTCGAGCGCTTCCACATCACCAAACAGCAAGTAGCCTCGTGAGTCATACTGCGCGCTCTGCCATTCGTCCCAAAACGTATTCAATCGGTTGATTCGTTCATCGACTTGTTGGAGACGGGCTTCGTTCTCTCTGACCCGGGTTTCCATCTGCACGTACATGATCATCGATCCGACGAGCGCGAGCGCGAGGAACGAATACAGGACGGTCGTGATGTCACGTCCGAGTTTTTGTTTAAACCATTTATTCACTTAACGATGCCTCCTATGATCTTCACAAGTTCAAGCGGACTAAACGGCTTCGAAATGAAATAATCGACCCCAATCTCATTCGCGCAATCACGGTCAGATTGTTGGCTCTTCGCCGTCAACATCATCACTTTCGTATGTTGACGTCCCGGCAACTTCCTCACTTTCTCAATGACTTCAAGACCTGTCATTCCTGGCATCATATGGTCGACAATCACGAGGTCGTACTCGTTCTGTTCGATCAGCCGATAGGCTTCAAGACCGTCTGGCGCTTCATCAATGTCATATCCTTCGTCTTCTAACGTATCTAATACGAGCATGCGCAATACTTCTTCATCTTCTGCTAGTAGAATTTTCACCATGACGTTTCCTCCATTATTATCTCATTTCATTATTTTACCTAATCTATTTTGTAATCACAAAAATAAAAGATGCACGGTTTATAACCGTACACCTTTACAATCATATCGTCTACATTATAGTACAACAGTTTCCTGCAATTCCAAAGAATAAATGACCGTCGTCCCGACTTGGATATTCCAAATCGACTCGATCGCTTCGCGATAGAGCGACAGCTGAACAGTGTAGCGGTCACGAAGCAACTGTCTTGCCTCTTCTCGCGATGCACTCGTGAACAAGACCGAGTCCGATTTATAGTCGAGTAGGACGTACGTCTCACCATCGAAGAACAGGCAATCGATGATCCCTTGAATCAACACGTGCTCGTCCGTGAACGTCGCCGTCGGATTCACTCGCTCCGCGGGCACCGTATACGTGAACGGCAGCTCGCGCCATCCTCGTCCGGCTTGTAGCGCTTCAGACAGCGCCCGACCGATCTCCGAGTTGAAGAACGACTCGATTTCAGGCAGCGCCAGCCGTGCCGTCTCCGCCTCGATCGGACCGAGCATCCCATTATTTTCCCATCGGTCGATTTGTATGTCGAGCGGTTCAGTCGGCTCAAACAATTGGAAAATGAGATGGAGCGTCGTCCCGCGCTCGGCACCTGTCTGCTTCGTCTGCTTCCATTTCGGCTCCCGATACGGGATATCGCTCGGGCGGAACGTGTCTTCGAACGCCGCTTGCTCGAGTTGCATCGCTCGTTTCAATTCCGTCACGGTCTGTTTCGCTGCCGTCTCGGTCGCGGCTTGGGCCGGATAACTGTACGAAAAGGCTCGATTGACGACTTGAATCGTCGCTTCTTCGTCTTTGACCGGAAAATCAATCGCCTCGAACTGTTGCACATGATGAAGCTGGGCCATCATCGCTTGGAGTGTGGCCACTTCCGCCAAATCGTCTTGTCCGATGATGCGATACGTCCAGTTCGTCGCTTCCCGTATCGGCGAAAAGACCGGTAAGCCCATCTCCTCGATGAACGGTACGGCGCCTTCTAGTTTGAGGAGCGCCGGCGCGACCCAGTCCAGATACGTCTTCGCCTCGCGTCGTGCGTCAGCGGATAACGTCTCACCCGTCGCTTCGACCTGCAGCCATTGGTTGATCTGTTTAACCGGTTCTGCGACCGTACCGACTAAGATCAATTTCTCTTTCGCCCGGGTCAGCGCGACGTACAAGACGCGCATCTCTTCGGCTTTCATCGTCGCATCGAGATCCCGACGGATCATCTCTTTCACGAACGTCTCGGTTCTCGTCCGTGTGACGACATCGATCGCATCGAGGGAGATGCCGTATCGTTTATGGAAGATGACACGTTGCATTTGATCACGTTTATTGAACTGTTTGCCGAGTTGGGCGACGATCGTCACCGGAAACTCGAGCCCCTTCGATTTATGGACCGTCATGATGCGGACGACGTTCTCTTCTTCTCCGAGTGAACGTGCTTCCGATAGATCTTCGCCGTTATCTTGGAGACGGTCCATGACCCGCAAGAAGCGATACAACCCACGGTAGCCGCTCCGTTCATAGGAGAGGGCCCGGTCATAGAGCGCCTTCAAGTTCTCTTGACGCCCTTTCCCGCCCGGCAGTCCGCCGGCAAAATCATAAAACCCGGTGTCGTTGAACACTTGCTGAATCAACTCCGACAAGCTGTGGTTGCGGGCGAACGTACGCCATTCCGACAACTGATCGAGCACGTCTCCACATTTCAATCCAAGCTCGTCGTCATCGTCTGCTTTCGCCTTGAGTGCATCGAAAAACGACGCTTCCGACTCTAAGCGAATCTTGGCCAGCTCTTGATCGGTGAAACCAAACATCGGTGACCGGAGCGCCCCGGCGAGCGGGATGTCTTGGAGCGGGTTGTCGATCAACTTCAAGAGCGACAACATCATTCGAATTTCCGTCGCTTGGAAATAGCCGCCGTCCGAATCGGTATAAGCCGGGATATTATACTGTGTCAAAATATCCATCAGCTGCTCGACCCGCTCTTTTTTCGAACGGACCAAGATGACGATGTCCCGGTACTCACAGGAACGAAGCAATCCGGTCGCCTCGTCCGTCACTTTGAACGGCTCATCCCCAGAGACGAGCTCTAATATACGTGTGGCGATGGCACGGCCTTCAAGCTCCTGTTTCGACAAGTCCCGGCTTTCTCCGTTGACGATCAAAAGTTCAGGACTTGCCTCGAGCTCTTCATACGCCCGACCCGGTACGAGACGTGCCGCCTCGTCGTACTCGATCTCACTCACTTCTTCGTCCATCAACTGAATGAATAGGTCATTGATTCCGTGCAGCACTTCGGAGCGACTTCTAAAGTTTTGAGACAAGTCGATCCGTTGCCCCGACCCGGCTTGTTTGAACCGCGTCGCTTTCTCGATGAACAATCTCGGCTCGGCGTGCCGGAACCGGTAGATCGATTGCTTGATGTCCCCGACCATGAACAAGTTGCCGAGCTGTTCACTCTCATTGCTGACGAGGCCGATGATCGTCTCTTGGATCTCGTTCGTATCTTGATACTCATCGACCAACACTTCGGCGAATCGCTGTTTGTAGAGCGACGCGACCGAGGACGGGGCGTCCCCGTCCCGTAGTATGGCGAGCGCGTAATGCTCGAGATCACTGAAGTCGACGAAGGCGCGGTCCCGCTTGGCTTGCTCGTAAGCGGCCCCGAACGTTCGGACGGTGCGTACGAGCGTCTCGACGAGCGGGCGCTGTGACAGCAAGACGTCTAAATGATCAGCTCCGCTGACACTCGCTTGACCGACCGCATCGACAAGCCGTTTTTTCGCTTGGTCATAGGCCGGCTTCAACACCGTGTGATAGATGTGATGCTCGTCTTTTTTCTGGACCGATTTCATCGTCCCGAATTTAACCGCTCGGGACGCCGTCTCGAGTTCGCTCCATTTGAGCGTGTCTTCGTCGATGTTTTGGAACGGGAAAATCGCTTTGGACACATTTTCCGATTGCGCCTCGTAACCGGCAAGCCGGAGTTCGATCGCTACACGCCGGAGTTGACGAAGTGCCTTTTCAATATCGACCCAGAGCAACTGCCCGAACTCGACGAGCAACCGTTCCTCGTCAGGGTCGCCTTCAAACTGATAAAGGGAGACCAGATCATCTAAATACGCTTCCGGATCCGGAAGGGTTCGCGCGTATTGATACAAACCTAGGATCAGCTCTTCGATTTCACTGTCACCACGGTCAGACGTATAGGCATCGACGAGCGCGAAGAAGGCATTGTCTTGTTTGCCATACTCTGCCTCGAGCACGTCTTCGAGCACATCGTCTTGCAAGAGCACCAAGTCCCGCTCCTCGGCGATCTTGAAGGCCGGATCGAGGTCGAGCAAGTAGTAATTCTCACGAATGACTTCTAAACAGAATGAATGAATCGTCGTGATGAGCGCCCGGTTCAGCATTTGCCGTTGTTTTCGTATATAGTCGTTTTCCGGATGTTCCCGCAGCGCCTGATCGAGCGCTTTGGCGATCCGTCGTTTCATCTCGGCCGCTGCGGCGTTCGTGAACGTCACGACGAGCATACGGTCCGCCGTCAACTCGTCCGCTTCATCGAGCAAACGGCTGGCGAGCCGTTCGACGAGCACGGCCGTCTTCCCTGAACCGGCTGCCGCCGAGACGAGTACATGAGACCCCCGTGCGTCGATGGCTGCTTGTTGATCACTCGTCCACTTCATCGGCGTCACCTCCTAATTTAAACAAAACTTCTTCTTTATCTAACTTTTTCAGCTGACGGGGCTCGTTGGCGAGCGCCTCGTCAAAATGACAGACACTTTGATACGGACACGTCTGGCACGGACGCCGCTCTTTATATTCATAAGGCTCGACACCGATTTTCCCATCATACATCGCCTCCACACTCGTCTCGGCAAGGTCGAGCGCATGGTCCATCAACTGCTCGAGCTGAGGAGGTGAGACGACTTTTTTCGTCGTGTTCGCATCGAGCGTCCCGTCTTTCTTATATTTGACCGGAATGACGATCGACTTTTTCTGATCCCCTCTCGCCGTCTTATCCATCACCTCAAGGATGGCTGGATCGTCGACGAGCAACCCTTGCATCTGATACGACTCGAGCACTTTCCGCTCGGTTTCGGCATCTGTCTCGGCCGGCGTGACGAGCGGTCGGTGGACGTGGAAATAAAGCGCGGCTGCAGGTGCCACGGAACCTTTCGCCCAAGCATCTGCCTGCTCGATCAACACTTTCAAATAGATGAGCATCTGCATCGCCAAACCATAATAAATCTCAGCGAAGTCGATCTCCCGTTTGCTCGACTTGTAATCGACGATGCGGACGTACAGCTGATCATGCACTTGTGCCGTATCGACCCGATCGATCCGGCCGACAAGTTCACACGTCGCCCCGTTGCTGAGCGTGAACGACACCGGCGGGAAGTTGCCGCTCCCGAACGCGAGTTCGAACGCGACGGGATCGAACCCGTCACGTTTCGACTGCTCGATCAATACTTCGGCCGTCTTACTGACGACGTCCGTCAGCTTTTTCTTCAAGTAACCGTAGCGGTTCGAACTCATCAAAATCGCATTTTGAATCTCCGGTGTGACGAGTTCGACAGCCGACTCCGCGAGTGAGGCGCATTGGTCGGGCGACACGTCACGCCATTCTTTCCCGTCCATCTTGACGGTTTGAGACATATGCTCGATCGTCCGATGGTACAAGTTACCGATGTCCGGTGCCTCGAGCCGATAGAGCCGCCGTTCTTTCAGACGCAAGCCGTAGTTCGCAAAATGACGGAACGGGCAGGCTTGGAACGTCTCGAGGCGGGACACACTCGCCCGAATCGAGTTCGTATAAAGGGACTTCGCGACCGAATCCGGTAACGGCTCGGGAACGTTTTGATAAAACAGCGCGCTCGTCAACAGTCGGATTCGCTCGCGTCCTTCCGGGTGCTTCAACAGTTCGTTGTACACCGTGAACCACGTCTCTTGAATCGGGTAGTGACGACTGAGCCGCTGCAACTCGAGCGCCGTCACGGCCGCTGTCTGATTCACGTTCGTGATGAAGGCGAGCTGATCTGTCGGGCGATGCTCTCCCGCTTCTGCGAAGTGGGTCTTGACGGCCTTGCCGTTACCGAGTCTCGCCTTGACGTCAGCGATGAAACTCGCCGGTTGAATCGCTTTCCCGCTCCGGTCGACGAGCGCGTAACTGACGTACAACCGGTCACTTGGCGCCGTCAATGCTTTATACAAGTAGTACGTCTCATCGTCGAACAAGTGCTCGGTCGCTTTCCCCGCCCGGAC
This sequence comes from Exiguobacterium sp. SH5S13, assembly GCF_004337085.1. Lineage (NCBI taxonomy): Bacteria > Bacillati > Bacillota > Bacilli > Caryophanales > Exiguobacterium > Exiguobacterium sp. SH5S13. The sequence goes on from NZ_SJUS01000015.1 coordinate 13,863, forward strand.
ACCGTTCTCATGCATGAAGTCCATATCGTGGTCCGTCAACAGTTTCGATTGCGTCGCGACGAGTGGGATTTGATCTTCGTTGGCACCGAGTAAAAAGACGATTTTTTTATCAATCAAACGCCCCCGCACGTAATCGGTCACCGTCAATTGATCGAGTGACGGCGGGACGAGTGCATAGCGGAGGCTATCGAGGCCGGTGTCCATCATTTGCAGGAACAGTTCCGTCGAGAGCGTCTCTTCCGGCGCAGCCGCCTCGAGTTGCTCGAGAAGATGGAGGACGGCGTCCCATACTTGTGTATGTTCTCTTGCTTCAATCAGGCGTGATGCCTCAAGCGCTTCTTCGCGCCAATGGGCAAGGCATGACGAGACGTCGATTCGTTCTAGAAAAGCGTAAATAGCGTGCGTGTAAGCCTGCATCGTCTTGGCCGCTTTAAAGTCGGCGAGGAGTGGATCGAACGTTTCGATGACGGTTTGACGATAGGTGTTGAGTGCCGTCTCTATATCGAGTTCTTCCCCCGTCAACTTGGCCTCATCTTCGGCCCGGCGTTTTAATTGCCACTCGTCATGCCAGTGATAATGTTTGATGCCCCGCTCAATCACGAACGCCTCGAGCCGATCGACAGACGTACGCCGATGTTCTCGGTCGAGCAAGATCAGCTCAGTCTTCAACGCGCGGAATAAAGCTTCTTCCCGGTAGCCGCGGAGCGCGACTTCGATCGTCGCCTTCAACAACTCGACGACCGGATGATCAAGCATCGGCTGCCGTTCATCCAGGAAGAACGGCAAGTTCATTTTTTGAAGCGCTTGTGACGCCAAATCTCCATATTCTTCAAGTGACCTTGAGATGAACACGATGTCTCGGAAGCGGTAGCCGTCTTCGCGGACGAGTCGTGTGACCTCGCGTACAGCGGCCGCCACTTCCACGGTCCGGTCGACGGCCGCATTCAAGGCGACTTGGTTATCCGGCCGCGTATACGGCGCTGCCGTCACTTGACCGAACGTCGCCTCGAGATAAGCGAGACTCGGATGTTTAAAGCGATGCACCCCATGATACAGTTCATCCGTCGATGAAAGTTGACGTTCTGAGAGCAGCTCTTTAAAGCGCATCAGCGTCCGCTGTGTCGGTCCGAACAACGGGTTCGGGCGATAGAGCGAGTCCGGGTCGACAGTCAACAAGACGTCCAGCGGCGCCTGCTCGGCTAAAGCGACGAGCACCGCGAGCTCTTGTTCCGAAAACTCGTTGAACCCGTCCACATAAAAGTGAGTCCCTGTTAAATCGACTTCCGGTAACAACTGCAACATCACTTTGAAGTAGTCTTCGGCGTGAAGCGTTTTGCCGGCCGTCATCGTCAAAAAGCCCTCATAGAGGATGGACAGGTCTTGTAGTTTCAAGGCCCGATGTTGGTCTTTCTCGCTCAGGCGAAGCAACTGCTCCGGCTCGACGAGGCCGCGTTTCAACATCGTGATCAACTCGTTCAGTTCTTCGTAAAACCCGTACTGGTTCATCGTGCGCCGGAACAGCGTCAGCCGTTCCTCGTTCATCTCGACGACACGCCGTAACAAAAGATGGGTCCCTGTCTGGTCTAAAAACTGCTCGGTCGCGACACCGTGATCGCGCATGATCAAGAATGCGAGACGGCGCATCGACAGCACTTGAATCCGCGTCGATCCGTTTAAACCGTCTGTCATCGCCATCTTCCGTTCCATTTCAAACGACATTTGGTCTGGGACAAGCATATAGATGGTCGGGCCGCTCGGATCGCGCTTCAGCTCTTGAATGACTTGATTGATCATCCGCTCGCTCTTACCGCTACCCGACCGTCCGACATGAAAAGTGACCGTCATTTAGGCGAACACCCCTTCCCTTTTTCTTTTATTATGACGTATCGCTTGCTGTTTGTAGAGGGAAACCTGCCGGCTACCTTGCAAGAAAAAAACACAGCCTTCTCGTATCCCATTCCTTCGAAAATCGATTAGACTGAACGTATGAGGGGGAATACTATGAGTGCATATGAACAATTCGGAGGCGAACGCGGCGTCCAGCAGCTCGTCGACGCTTTTTACGAACTCGTTTACGCTGATCCCGTACTGTTGCCACTGTTTCCAGACGACAAAGACCGGGTAAAACAACATCAGTTCGAATTTCTGACGCAACTGCTCGGGGGACCAAAACTGTATACAGAACGCCACGGCGGCGGCAACCTGGCGATGATCCACCGCGATCACCCGATCTCAGAAACACATGCCGGTCATTGGCTCGGGTGCATGGAACAAGCGCTCAAGACGGTCGAGGCACCGGAAGCGATCAAGCGACAGTTGTTTCAACGTCTGATCATGTCGTCGTCAAACGTCATCCGCGTCTGCTCGCACCATTTTGAGTAGTCATCATTTAAAAAAGCGGGTATGATAGGAAAGTAAGCAAAGGAGGTCGGTTTTCATGACAGAAGAAGAGAAAAAAGAGGCCGTTTCAGCTAAAGAGGAAACGGAAGAAGTAGAACCTACGGCAGTCCTCGCCGAAGTCCTTGAAGAGGATGAGGAAGAAGCTTTACCCGAAGAAAAGAACATGGACCACATCAAAGGTGTGTTCAACTATACACAAAAGAACGGACGGGAATATCGTGTCGTCTTTTATCACGACCGTAAAAACCTCGTGTTCCGTGAACTTGGAAACGGGAAAGTCGAATTTGTCGGGCGTTTCACAGATGATGCCTACGATGAAGAGAACGAAGCAGAGATGCAGAAACTCGGCGAGAAACAGCTCAAGCGGATCCTTGCCGATCGACTCAAATAAAAAAATCGCCCGCGGGCGATTTTTTTATTGTTTCTTGTTTCGTTTTTTCTTGCGAAGCGCGTAAATCACTCCGGCGATTCCTCCGGCGACGGCGATCCCAGCCATCGCAGGCACGAGGATTTTCTTCGTCGGAAGCATCTTTTTGACACGTTCGTACGGTGTCGGAACCGACAATTCGAGTTGAACGGCCGTCTCACCGTGACCGTTCGCCCGTGCTTTGCGGGCCGCGTCCGTCACGACGACACGTCCTGTCGTATAGCGGCGGTTTCCATGTTCATCCGTGTAAGGCCGGCGAACCCGCTTGACGTCTGTTACCGTCTTTCCACGAGCGGCATCCGGCCGGACGACACGTTCGCTCGTCCATGTGCGGGCACCGGTCGCGCTATAGGCCGGACGAATCTTACGACGATTTAACCAAGTGTATGAATCGTTCATCTATATTCCCTCCAATATGCTGAAGTATCTCTTCATATTATACCCATACAACATCTGACGAAAACATCAGTCTTGACGAGACAAACAAACAGGCGCCCGGTCCTAATTTGGACCGGGCGCCGATTCGTTTGCTGATCAATCCGTGAACGGTTTATCCCGATGGCGACGTTTCGCCAAGATCAAGTAATAGGCCGGAACAAGGACGAGTGTCAGTACGGTCGAGAACAGAATTCCCGACACGATACAGATGGCGAGCGGTTTGAAGAGCGGGTCTTCACCGAACGCGACCGGCAGTAACGCGACGACCGCCGTCAACGCCGTCAGGAGAATCGGACGGATCCGAGCACGTCCCGCCTCGTATACCGCCGTCGTGACCGACATTCCACTACGAATCCCTTGCTCGATGAATTCGAACAAGACGACCGCGTTTCGAACGACGATTCCGGCAAGTGAGACCATCCCCATCGATGCCATGAAGCTAAACGGCGTCTGCGTGATGAACAGCCCGACGACCGCACCGGCAATCGCCAAGTAAATCGTGAACAAGACGAGAAGCGGTAATGAAAGTGAATTGAACTGGAATGCGATGATTAAGAAAATCAAGAACAAGACGACGATGAACAACGTCGCGAGTTCAACGAAGAACTCATTTTGCGTATCGCTCGCTCCCGACTGTTCGAACGAGATGCCATCGTTCGTCAAGTCTGATTTTGCGTCATCGAGAATCTGTTCAACGTCTTGTTTGAACGCATCTTCGTCCATCCCTTCAGTCGAATAGATTTGAAGCGTGACGATCCGCTCCCCGTTCTCACGCGGAATCTGTTGGATCTGTTCAGTCGTCGTTTCGGTGACGAACGTACTGAGCGGTGCGACCGGCGGACCGGCTTCCGTGTCGACCGGGATAAGAATCTCGTCAAGGGCGAGCGCCTCGCGGTTTGCGGCCGCATCGACGACGATTTTCACATCGCGTTGTTCGACACCATCGTCGAACGTACCAATCGGGATGCCGTCCGTGACTAACCGGATCTGATCGCTAATTGCTTTCGCGGTCACTCCAGAGGCAGCCATCGCTTCGCGGTTCAATTCGTACGTGAGTGTCTGGAACGGTTCTTTAATGTTATCGAGCACGAGCGCGCCATCGATGTCTTCGAGGTCTGCCTTGACCGTATCGCGTGCCGCGACAAGTTCTTCGATCGTTTCACCGCGCATTGTGAATTCTACCGGGGCAGACGTTGGTGGTCCCTGCTGCTGCGTATCTAAGAAGATTTCAGCGTCCGGATAGTTTTCACGTATTTGCGACGTGTACTCATCAATCAACTGAATCGCATCGATTTGTTCGTTGTCGACTCGGACGACGACTTGTCCTGCATTGTCACCCGACTGATTGAGTCCACCGGTGAACAAGCTTGGAAGCCCACCGCCAGCGAAAATGGCGGTCTCGGTAACACCGTCAATCTGTTGGAATTCGGCTTCGATCTGTTGGAGGCGACGTTCTGTTTCCTCTAAGTCAGTTTGAACCGGGAACGTGACGCTCGTCACGACTTCTGGCCGGTTCGCAGCCGGGAAGAACTCGAACGGTGTCAACAGAATCAGCCCGTATAGTGCCGTCGTGATGACAAATCCGACCAACCCGAACGTCCACGGCCGTTTGGCGACGACCGGGAGCAACCGATCCGCATAAAAATTACTGAGACGGTTGAGCGGTCCGCCGAGCCATCCTGGCTCCCGCTTCGACACTTTCACTTTCTTCCGGTTCAACCAATACTGTGCGATCGGCACGAGCGTCAAACTGATGACCATCGATGCGAGCACCGACAAGGCGAGTACTGTCGGTAACGCTCGGATAAAGTTCCCGTTCGCGCCTGACAAGAGTGTCAGCGGTAAGAACGCGAAGACGACGGCGAGCGTCGACGTGACGATCGACCCCCATACTTCTTTCGTTCCGCGAACGGCACCGACCATGGCTGTATCGCCTTTCCGGTAGCGACGCAAAATGTTGTCGTTGACGACGATCGCGTCATCGACGAGAATACCGAGCGCGATGATCGCCCCGATGATCGAGATTTGGTTCAAATCGACTCCCGTGAAGCGTAGCGGGATGAGTGCGATCAAGAAGGACAACGGAATCGCCAAGCTGACGATGAGTGACCCTGTGAACGTCAACCCAATCGTCGTGACGACGATAACTGCGATCATGGCGATGATGAATTCTTTCGTAAGTGACGAGAAGATCGCATCGACCGCTTTCGCTTGATCGTAATAAGTAACGAGTTCGACTCCGTCTAAGTCTCCCACTTCAGAAGCGACGACTTCATCGACGCGTTGTTGCAGCGTCGGGATGTCTTGACCTGGCTCGATTGTCACCGTGAGCGAGATTGCCGGTTCGCCGTCGAGTGAGACGAGGTCGGTGACTGCTTTTGTCGTCTCTTCGACCGTACCGACATCGGCAAGGCGGACGGGATCGCCGTCGACAGAACCGACGATGACTTGATCCATGTCATTGACGTTCGTCAAGTTATCGATCGCCAATTGATAAATACCGTCGTCCGTCGATTGGCGACCGAGCGGTGTCGTCTTATATTCTTCGTTGATTGCCGTCAAGACGTCTGGGAATGCGAGTTGGCGTTCCCCAAGCGCTTCGGAATCAAGTGAGACGACGAATTCTGTTTCCGGGAGCCCTTTGATCGTGAACCCGGTCACACCATCTGTTCGTAACAAACGGTCTTCTAGCCGTTCGACCTGTTCTCGAACCGCTTCAAGCGACTCGCGGTCGCTCGACGTCAACAAATAGGAAGCGACCGGAAGCTGACCGATCGAATCGTTGACCGTCGGTGCTAAGGCGTTGTCAGGTAACCGAGGCGCCGCGTCTGAGATCGCCTGCCTCACGTTCGCTTGTAGCTCGCCTTGATCAAATCCGTCTTCATACTCGACGGTGATATTCGAGAACTCCGACGCCGACAGCGACGATACGTTCTCCACCCCTTCAAGCCCTCTTAACTCGGTTTCAAGGATGTTCGTGACGTTCCGTTCGACCGTCTCAGCGGTCGCCCCTGGATATGGGGTCTGAATGAGAATGATATTGACGCTAGTCTCTGGGATTTCACGTTTCGGGAGCTGGAAAAACGTGAGTACCCCGACGACGATTGCAACGAGTAAAAATACAATCATCAATTTTCCTCGCTCAATCATTTTCTGAAAAAACATATTGACCCCTCGCTTTCGGATGATGTGCAAATACACATATGAACTATTCTTCTTTATCATAGAGGGGTTTGAATCGGTTTTCAATCCTTAAACGTGATGCAATGTGCTACTATGGAAACGTTTTTGGAACGCATACGATAATTCAATCGATCGCTGCTTCTGCCGTTGGACCGTATGATCGGAGACAGGGACTTGAATCGATTCCCCGGTCAGAAATTGAATCCGGGTCCCGTTGCCAAACTTTTTGATGCCCGTGACATGTTGAAAATTGATCCACGCACAATCAGGACTCTCTTTGGCGATCGTCGGGAAAAAGACGGCATCGGCGTGCCAATCCATGACGACAGGGGTTTTTCGATGAGGACCAAGCACGTGACGGGCCGCTTCGATTCGCCCTTGGATACTCGATCCATAATAGAGACAAGCCGATTCGAGCAAGTGAATCGGCGAACCTTTCAGACGGTGCACGCCATCAGGCTGATAGACGAGTGTCTCGGCCTCACCGTACTCATTAAATACCGGAACCAACGCTCTTGTATCATTCGTCAACTGTGTCATCTGTTCTTCCTCCAAAACGTATGATATGACTTACACGTTATTCATAACAAGTTCCTTAAACGTATGCAAACGGCTCGTCGACATTTCCCACTAAAAAAACCAGCCGTTCGCAGGCTGGTTTTTAAAATCTGTCATCCGTTTTTAATTTTTGTGTGTCTTTCAGGTGGGGGAAGTGGAATTGGACAGCAACTCCGTCGTTCGTATTACCCAAGGTAACGGTCCCGCCATGGAGGGTCACGATGCGTTGGACGATAAACAAGCCGAGACCGAACTTGCCTTGTTTCCCACGGGAGAATTGATGGAACAGATCAAGGTTTTCATCGACCGACGGGCCATCGTTTTTAATGACGATGTCGATTCCTGCATCCGTTCGTTCGAGTTCGACCTGAATCGTCGACTCGGCGTAACGAATCGCATTGTCGAGCACGTTTTCGAGCGCGACCCGAACCTGTTCCCCGTCACCGAGCATCTCGCCCGCGTGTCCGGTCAACGTCCACTCGAGGTTGCCACGGAGCTTGAAGCGGTCGATGAGCAATTCGACCAACTTATCGAGGTTGATCGGATCAAGCTTCATCTCCTGCCCTTTGAAATACTCCAACTTGGTGACGTATAACAAGTCGACCACTTTTTTCTCGAGACGCGATGCTTCTTCATCAATGACTTCGGCCGACCCTTTCAAGTCTCCAGTCGGATAGATGCCGTCCCCGATTGACTGGGCATAGCCGCGAATGACCATGATCGGCGTCTTCAAATCGTGAGAGATGTTTTGTAAGAGCGCCTGTTGCGCCAAATCTTGCTCTTGCAGTTCTTGGCGCATCGCGTCGATCGACCGCGCCAATTGCCCGAGCTCGTCTTCCCTGGCGAGTGGTAACACCGTCTCCCATTGGCGGTTCGATATTTTCTCAACGGCCCGTTCCATCTCGACGATCGGCTTCGTCAACTCTCTCGACATCCAAAGGGCCGGGATGAGTGATAGGAGGCTGATGACACCAATTAAAATCGAGATACGCCAGAACAATGTCGAGACGAGCTCACGGCGATAAGCGTCCCAGGCGTACGACGCCTGGTAGATGAGGGCACCGTCATATTCGTTTTGACGAATCGTATAGTAGACGTCTTCCCCATCGATCGTCGTCTGATATTTGGCGACCTCGCTCGTCTGTTCGAGCGCCTCTTGATACATCCGATTCGTCAGCTCGAGCGGGGCCGAGCCGTAAATGATGCGTCCGTTCGGCAAAAAGATAAGCTGATTGACCGAACGTGATTCTTGTTGACGCCGATCGTACTCGATCGGGTTGCTCGGAATATTTTCGAGCTCGTTCGTATTTCCGAGGTAATAATCGACATCTTGAAGCGTCTCATACACTTGTTCATCGATGAACTGCGTGATCGAGGAGCGGACCGTCAACAAGATCATCAACGCCAAGGTGACGATGATGAGCAAAATCAATACCCAGATTTTCCACATGAGCCGTTTCGGCTTAAGATCGTGAAGTCTCATGGCTTAACGAGTCGATAACCGATCCCATACAGCGTCTCAAGTTCGAGTCGGTGCAACTTCTTCCGTAAGCGTCGGACCAAGTCATCGACGACACGGTCTGAGCCGAAATAGTCGCGACCCCAAACGCCTTCTAATATTTGCTCACGCGACAGCGCCGAGCCCGGATGCTCGAGGAAGAGCAATAACAAATCGAACTCTTTGGACGTCAAATCGATATCATCCGCAGCATGCTTGATCAGTCGTTTGTCCGGATAAATCGTGTATTCCCCGTACTCGATATGTTCGTTCGATTTCGACCCGTACACCCGATCGATCAATTTTTTGACCCGGATGACGAGCTCGCGCGGTAAGAACGGTTTGGCGATGTAGTCATCCGAACCCATCTCCAGTCCGATGATTTTATCGATGTCCTCATCACGGGCCGAAATGAAGATCGTCGGTGTATTGGCGTTCGTCGCCTTGATTTGCTTCAACAACTGAAAGCCATCGAGGTCCGGTAGCATAATATCGAGCACCCATAAGTCAGGTTCGTCTTGAATCGCGGCTTGGGCTGATACACCATCCGTGAACGAACGGACTTGGTAGCCTTCTTGCTCTAAATACGTGACGAGCATTTTGTTTAAATTGACCTCATCATCGACTAAATAGATCGTGTACATTTTAGTCACCTCTGCAACATTTTTCACTATCATATCAAACAATTGTCGACGAATGATGGGAAATCACTCGTTTTGAGCCGTCTGGATGTACCGTCAATCTCTTAAGTTGACGAAAAAAAAGAAGGGTTTCCCCTCCTCACCGTGTCGGCCGTGTCCGCAATTGTTGAGCGAGGAAGGCCGTCCCCCCGCTAAGTAACGCCAACACGCCGCTGATCATGACGAGTTCCATCGTAACCCCACCTTCCCGCTGATACCGATTCTCATTATCATCTATACTATATCATAGTTTTTAGTATGAGAACATCACAAAAAAATCCCGCCTCACAGGCGGGATCCGGTCGTTATGCGTTGACGTCGTAACCTTGTTCTTCGATAGCTTCGATCATCGTTTTGACGGAAATCTTATCGTTATGGATGACATCGACCCGGTGATCTTGCAACGAGACGATGGCTGACTCGACGCCTTCTAATTCGGTCAAAGCCCCTTCAACCGCTGCCTTACAATGGTTACATGTCATACCTTCTACTTTCAAGACTGTCTCATTCATTTTTGATGTCCTCCTTGTTTTTTTAATCGCAGTGCGTTCAATACGACCGAAACCGAACTGAACGCCATCGCCGCCCCGGCAATCCATGGAGCGAGCAAACCGGCCGCGGCAATCGGTATACCGAAGCTATTATAGACGAGCGCCCAAAATAGGTTTTGACGGATGTTTCGCATCGTGAGCGCACTCATCTCGATCGCCCGATCCACGCCTTCGATGTCCCGACCCATGATCGTGACGTCCGCCGCTTCTAAAGCGACGTCCGTCCCGCTGCCGAAGGCGATACCGACGTCCGCGACGGCGAGCGCAGGCGCATCGTTCATCCCGTCACCGACCATGGCGACGCGGCCACGTTGTTTCAGTGCCTCGATGTGGTCTGCCTTCTCGACGGGCAACACCTCGGCAATGACGTTCGCTTCAGCGATGCCTAGTTCACGCGCCACGTCGAGCGCGACTTCTTTTCGGTCTCCCGTCAAGACATACACTTGTCTCGTCGTCGCAAGTCGTTGCACGACTTCCCGGCTACCTTCTTTCAACCGGTCTTGAAGACCGAACGCTGCCACGACTTCAGATTCACTCGCCACGTAAACTGGCGTCATCGCTTGCATGTCCCAATCAGGCAACGTGAATCCGGCCTCGCGCATCATCCGGACCGAACCGATAAGAAGCTCTTTCCCATCGACGACCGCATTCAATCCTCGGCCCGATAATTCTTCGACCCGTTCCACGTGCCCGACGCCGACGCCACGACCGATCGCTTCCGCAAGTGGATGCGTCGACTGACGCTCGGCCATGACCGCCCGTTGTAAGAACGACTCGTCCCCGAACGTCGCCACGACTTCAGGCGTCCCGTTCGTGAGCGTCCCCGTCTTATCGAACACGACGACATCGACACCGTTCAATGATTCGAGTTGACCGCCCCCTTTAAAGAGGACGCCTTGTTCAGCCGCACGGCCGGTCCCGACCATGATCGAGGTCGGGGTCGCAAGTCCGAGTGCACACGGGCAAGCGATGACGAGGACGGCGATTGAAGACCGAATCGCCATATCGAGATCATTAAACCCGAACAACCAAACGGCGAACGTGACGGCACTGATGGCGACGACGATCGGTACGAACACGCCAGAGATTCGGTCGGCCTGCCGTTGAATCGGTGCTTTATCCGTTTGTGCCTGTTCGACGACACGGACGATTTGCGCAAGCATCGTCTCGCTGCCGACACGCTCTGCCGCCATCAAGAAGCGGTGTGTTCGATTGATCGTCCCACCGACGACATCAAAACCGACGCCTTTTTCAGACGGGATCGATTCGCCGGTCAACATCGATTCATCGATGACCGTCTCACCTTCAACGATCTTACCGTCGACCGGCACTTTCTCACCTGGACGGACGACGATCACGTCGCCGACGTTGACAAGGTCGATCGCCACCGACCGCTCTTCCCCGTCGACGAGTAAGATTGCTTCTTTCGCCTGCAGCGACAGAAGCGATTTGAGCGCATCTGTCGTTTTTTCTTTCGCCCGTGCCTCCAACCATTTCCCGAGCAATACGAGCGTGATCAACACAGCGCTCGTCTCGAAGTAAAGGGACGGATTCATCGGATGGATGAGCATTTCGAAAACGGAATAGAAGTAGGCGGCGGATGTCCCCGTCGCGACGAGGACGTCCATATTGGCCGCCCCGCTCTTCAGGCTCTTATACGCCCCTTGATAAAACTGGGCCCCGATCCAAAACTGGACCGGTGTCGCGAGCGCGAATTGCCACCACGGGTTCATGAGCCAATCGGCATGGAACATTAACCCAGGGATATGGGTAATCATGACGAGTAAGAGCGGCGCCGAAAGAAGCGCCGAAATGAGCACTTTCCGTTCTAGTGGGCGGAGGTCATGTTTCGGTGTGCGCTCGACTTTTCGTTCCGCCCCGTAGCCGATCTTCTCGATCCGGGCGATCAGCTCCTCTTCGGTGATGCCGTCCTCGACGCGAATTGTCGCCGTCTCGAGCGGCAAGTTGACGGTCGCATCGACCCCGTCCATCTTATTCAATACTTTCTCGATTCGGGCTGAGCATGCGGCGCATGTCATTCCTTGAATCGACAGTTCGACAGTCTTCATACGAGCACCTCCTTACTTTTTAATGCGGCTGACAATTGTCATCAATTCGTCAATGTATGGATCCATATCTTCCGTTTCACTCGCATGGACCAAGCATTTACGCATATGACGCTCAAGCAGCTGCATCTCGACTTGCTTTAACGCGGCTTGAATAGCCGACGTCTGCGTCAAGATATCGACGCAATATCGGTCGCTCTCGACCATCTTTTGAATCCCACGGACTTGGCCTTCGATCCGGCGCAGCCGTTTACTGAGCGCAACTCGCTCGGCGTCTTCGCGCGGGACGAGCGGCTGTTCGTGCAAGAATTCATCCATTGTTATCACCTCACGTCTAATATACCCCTACCCCGTAATGGTGTCAAACGTATGAAATAAAAAAAGAGCGACAATTGTGTGTCGCCCTTGCTTGATTCAGTTGCGTTGAAACGCTTCGCTTTTCAAAACCGTCCGCAAAATTTTACCGGTCGTATTTCGCGGTAACTCATCGATGATCTCGATGTGGCTCGGCTGTTTATATTTGGCAAGTTTCGTCGCCGCGAACGCGCGGATCTCGTCGACCGAAAGCTCATCGCGGGTGACGATGAACGCCTTCACCGCTTCACCTTGCTCGGCATCGGGCACGCCGATGACGGCAGCCTCGACGATGCCCGGGTGTTGGTACAACACTTCTTCGACTTCCCGCGGGTAGACGTTATAACCACCGACGATGACCATATCCTTTTTCCGGTCGACGATGTAAAAATATCCGTCCTCGTCACGTTTCGCCAAGTCGCCCGTATAGAGCCAGCCGTCCCGAAGCGTCATCGACGTCTCCTCAGGCAGTTTGTAATAGCCTTTCATGACGTTCGGACCGCGGACGATGAGTTCCCCGACTTCGCCGACACCGACTTCTTCGCCGAGCTCGTCGACGATTTTGTTCTCGACGTGGACGATTGACGGACCGATCGATCCCGCTTTCCGTTCCCCGTGGAGCGGGTTGAAACAAGTGACCGGCGACGCCTCTGACAGGCCATACCCTTCGAGGATCTTACACTCGAACTTTTGTTCAAACGATTCGAGCAGTTGGACCGGTAAGCTCGCCCCGCCCGAGACGAAGACGCGGACGTGCTTGAGCGCCGACGCGTAAGCCGGTACTTTCAGCGCCGTTTGTAACAAGAAGTTGTACATCGTCGGCACACCGGCAAAAATGCTGACCTGGTGCTTCGGAATGAGATCGAATACGTCTTGCGGCGAGAACTTCGGCAAGATGATGATCGTCGCCCCGCGCAGGAGCGGCGCGTTGACGATGACCGTCAAACAGAAGACGTGGAACATCGGTAGCGCCGCGAGCGCCTTATCGTCCGGTGTGATCTCGAGATATTCTCCGATTGAGTGCGCGTTCGAGAACAAGTTGAGGTGGGTCAACAGCGCTCCCTTAGGTTTACCTGTCGTCCCGCTCGTATATAAGATGACGGCGACGTCTTGTTCATCGACCTCGACTAGCGCCGTCACGCCCGAGGCGAACGCTTTTGAAAACGGCATAAATTCGATATCCCCTGTGCGCTCGATTGCGGGCACATCCGCATACGGTACCGAGATGACGAGTTTCAACTGCGGCAAGTTCGTGAGCGCCGTTTCGGCTTGCGCGACGAGCGGCGACAAGGCGACGATCGCTTTCACGTCTCCATCGAGTAAAATGTAAGCCATCTCGTCCGGCGTATATGTAGGGTTGATCGGAATGACGATTCCCCCTCGCGCGAGGACCGCAAAATAAGAAATCAAGAACGCCGGGCTATTCCCAAGGACGAGCGCGACGTGGTCCCCTCTGTCGATCCCCTTCTGTTCAAGCGTCGATGCCATCGCTTGGACTTGTCCGAAAAACTGTTCGTAGCTGACCGTGTCCTCCCCGAACACGTAGGCCGCCTTATTTGGATGCGCGGCCACAACCCCTTGTAACGCTGTGACTAAGTTTGCCATGGTAATCCCCCTTTGGAAATGAATGACGATTCACTCTTGAGCCGTAAAAAAGAGCACGGCAACCGCGCTCTTTTTCAGTTACCTCTATTGTACATGAAACATCTCAGGAAGAAAACGCTTTCAAATCCATCGTCTGCAAATGATATAGCCCGGCCCGGCTTTGGACGTGAACAAGCGCTTGCAACGCTTCGTCGTCCATGAGCAGATCATCGATCAACTTATGGAACGTCTGTTTCTTCTCGTCAGTCGTCGCTGTGATGATAAAGATCAGTTCTGCACAGACCGATTCCCCGGCGATCGTCCGCACGTCGAACGGACGGTTCAAGTGGAGCAGCGTGATGCCATCGCGCTTTGAGACCTGGTTCGGCACGTCGATGACAGCGACCGGGATGGCGACGTCCGTCACTCCGGACGGGATCGTGCGCTCCTGCTCGATGATGACTTGCGCGAACGTATCATCGACAATTCCTTTTCCTTCTAGCTCAAGACCAATCGCGAGCATGGCTCGCTCGAACGTCGGTTGATCGGTCACCCACATCCAGTTCGTGTCCATCCATTCTGTGATGAAACGGCACATCTTCATTCCTCCTATTGGCTCATCTCCGTTAACGAAAGCGCTTGCAATAATTATGATACGCCTTCCCGCAACGACTCGCAACGCTACACACGAGGTTTCACGAAAACGCCAAAAAGGATGGTCTCTGAAACAGACCATCCTCCTGCAAAATCGCCTCAGCTAATGAGATCGACCAATTCTTCTAAGTCGACGTTACCGAAGTAATGCTTGACGTCGAGGTGTGACAATTGTTCCCGAATCGCGACCCGTTCGAACCGCGTCCCGACGAGTGCCTGCTCGACGTCGTGGATATCACCGACGCCGAAGAAGTCGCCGTAGATTTTCGCTTCCGTGATCGTCCCTTTATTGACGTTCAAACGAACGTCAATCGTGCCGATCGGGAAACGACGCTTCGATTCGACGTCGAACTTCGGTGACTTCCCGAAGTTCCAGTCCCAGTTCGCGTAGCGTTCTTTCGAGATGTCTTGAACGATTTCCCAGTCCTCGTCACGGAGCACGTAACGTTCCGGGTCTTGACCATCATAGATCGAGTGGAGGAGCGCCTCGACGAACCGTTCCATCTCCATCTCTTCTTCTAAAAATTCCGTGATGTTGGCGACCCGGCTCCGAACCGACTTGATGCCTTTTGAGCGCATCTTCTCTTCTGAGACGTTGAGCGAGTTGACGACTTCCTCGATGTTCGAGTTGAACATGAGCGTCCCGTGGCTGAACATACGACCGCGCGTCGTGAATTGGGCGTTCCCGCTGATTTTCCGTTCGCCGACTTGAATATCGTTACGACCGGTCAATTCTGCTTCGACACCGAGTTGTTTGAGCGCATCGACGATCGGCTGTGTGAACTTCTTGTAGTTATTGAACGAATTGCCGTCATCTTTCGTGATGAAGCTGAAGTTCAAGTTGCCTTCGTCGTGATAGACGGCACCGCCGCCAGACAAGCGACGGACGACGTCGATCCCGTTCTCTTCGATATACTTCAAGTTGACTTCTTCTGACGTGTTCTGGTTTTTGCCGATGATGATCGACGGGCCGTTAATATAGAACAAGAAGTAGTCCTCATGCTCGACGTTCAAATGCTTGAGGATATACTCCTCGACCGCCAAGTTGAGTTTTGGGTCCCGGATGTCCGGGTTAAAGATAAATTTCACAGTCGGTTTCCTCCTAATCGGATGTTCGTTAGTTGTATTATACGAGACGAATCACCCGCTCTACAACTTGTTTACTTCCACTCACCGCTCATGATGCGCTTCAACGCGTTCGCGACGCCATACTCATCATGACGTTCCGTGACGTGGTGGCTGATGGCAATTAACTCCTCGTGACTGTTGCCCATCGCAATCGCTTTGCCGGCGACTTCAAACATCGGCACGTCGTTCAAGTTGTCACCGATGACGACGACTTCTGACAAATCGACACCGAAGTGCTCGGCGAGCTTCTTGACGCCGTGACCTTTGTCGGCCCCGTTCGCCATCACTTCGATGTTGTCGTTCCCTGATGACGTGACGTATACCCCGTCGACACGCTCATCGATTTCAGTCCATAGTGATGACATCTTCTCAAAATGACTTGAGAACGCGATGAATTTATAGACGCGTCCGGCCTCGTTTTTGATGAAGTCCTCGATGTCCTCGACGAGACGGACGTCTTCGTTGACGTAATAGCGCTTCCGGAAGAACTCATACATCTCGAGCGACCGGTCGTCACCATTTTGCTTCAAGTTTTCCATCGTCGCTTCAATCAAATCGAGGCGACTTGCGACAAGTCCCGCTTCCGAATACATCTCATAAAAGATATCCGAATACTTATGGTCTTGATGAAGCACCGACACGACTTCGAGCGCTTCTTCTACCGTCAAATCGATTTCATGGAGCACCTCTCCCGTTTCAGTCAAGACGCGGCCCCCGTTTGACGAGACGATCGGGCACGTGAGACCGGCTTCATCGAGAATTCCTTTCGCGTTGAAGTAATTGCGTCCCGTCGCAATCGCAAAGCGAATCCCTTGCGCTTCGGCGGCGCGGACGATTTCCGCCGTCTCCGGTGCGATTTTTGTGTGGTTGTGCAGAATCGTGCCATCCATATCGGATACGAACAGTTTATACGTTGTCATCAACATCCACTCCCTCTTTTTCTCTTTCGCTTCTAACTATAACAAAAAGAGAGGCCGACGGAAAAATCCGACACCTCTCTTCACAAATCCTTAACCAAGTTCTGCTAACTGTTTGATCTGCTCGTGGACGCTCTTAATACAGTCCGGCATGCCGATCCCGTCGTAGGCGATCCCCGCGAGCAGCACGCCCGGATAAACTCGGCTCATCTCGGCCCGAAGCGCTCGCACCCGGTCGGCGTGGAAGACCGCGTACGGTGGCAATCCGTCCCGCAGCCGGCTGACGACCGCCTGGAGCGGTGCGGCTTTGATGTTCATCAAACCGCCCAAGTCATGCAGCGCTGTCGCCACAATGTCCTCATCCGGCGCATCGACGATCTCGTCAGCACCCGGACGACCGAGGAAGACACGGAGAACGTGATAGCCGTCTGGCACGGCGTGTGGCCATTTTTGATCGATGAACGTACACGCCGTGATCATCACGTCCGCTTCTTGGCTCGTGACGAAGCCCGTACCGACGAACGGGAGCTCGATATCTGTCTCTTTAAAGACGAGTGAGCACGTCGCGGTCGCATGCGGCTTCATATCGGCCAAGAAATCACTGTCGACTTTCGGTAAGAACTGACGAATGAGACGCGGCGGGACCGTCAGCACGAGACGCTCTGAATCCATATCGCCACGATTCGTGAGCAGACGATAGCCTGTCTCCGTCTCCTCGACTTGTTCGACCGAACAGTTCAAGATGACCTCTGTCCGCTCGAGCCGTTCCGCGAGACGGTCCGTCAGCGACTTCAAACCTCGCCGGAGCGAAGCGAACTGTCCGACTTTCTTCGCGCCGACTTCAGCGACACGCTGTTCGGGACGAAGATGGCGCATCCCTTCATATAGACTGCCGTACTTCTTCTCACCTTCGATAAACTGCGGGAACGTCGACAGCGCACTCATCTTGTCGATATCGCCGGCATAAATGCCCGACAATAGCGGCTCGATCAATCGGTCGACAATCGGATCCCCGACCCGTTCTCGAAGATAGAGGCCGAGTGAGACGTCCGTCTCCGGGGGCGTGATGTCCGGGGGCGACAACAGCATGGCCCGCAATGCCGCGTGCTCGTCTTCTGACAAGAGCGACGTCTGCTTGAACACGTCGACGTCGAATGGGATGCCCATCACCGTCTGTTTCGGGATCGGATGTAACCCGTCATGATGCAAGACGTACGCTTGGCCGACCCCGTTCCGGACGAGCTCGTCCCCGAGACCGACGTCATGGATCAACTCGGTCATCGCCGTCTTCCTGAACACGTAAGAGTCAGGACCGCGCTCGACCGCGAATTCACCGGTCTCGAACGTATCGATTTTTCCGCCTAACCGGTCATTCGCCTCTAACAGCGTGATCGACACGTCTTCCGGCAAATAACGCTCGGCATAAAAAGCGGCGGTGAGACCTGTGATCCCACCACCGACAATCGTCAAATTACGCATGATGCACGATCACGCTTTCCATCCGATCTGCGACGGCTTCGATGAAGCTCCGCTCTGCGTTTGGCATGTTTGGACGTGCGTAGTGAACGCCAAGGCGGTCACAAACGACTTTACATTCCACGTCGTTGTCGAAGAGCACTTCGAGGTGGTCAGCGACAAAACCGACCGGCGTATAGACAAACGCCTCGTAGCCATGTTTTTCGTGAAGTTCAGCCGTCAAATCTTGGACGTCCGGCCCGATCCAAGGATCCGGCGTGTTGCCTTCAGACTGCCAACCGACCTCATAGTTGATGACACCGGCAGCTTGCGCGATCTTGTCTGCCGTCTCTTTCAACTGATCCGGGTACGGATCGCCACCGGCCAAAATCTTCTCTGGCAAGCTATGCGCCGACACGATCAAGCACGCCTTTTCGGCTGGGACCGGCAAGTTCGCGAACGTGTCTTTGATCGCTTCGGCCCACCAATTGATAAATTTCGGCTCATCGTACCACGACTCGACCGAACGGATCTCGATGTCGTATTTCGCCGCTTCTTCATGGGCGCGTCCGTTGTAAGACTTGACGCTATATGACGAATAATGAGGGGCAAGAACGACTGAGACCGCTTCTTTAATGCCGTCGTTCGCCATTTGCGCGACCGCATCCTCGACGAACGGTTCGATGTGCTTGAGACCGATATATAATTTGAAGTCGATTTCACCAGCGTGACGCTCGTTCAAAATGTCTCGAAGCGTCTCCGCTTGGTCAATCGTGATCTTCGCGAGCGGAGATACGCCCCCGATCGCCTCATAACGTTCCGTCAAGTCTTGGAGCGCTTCCGGTGCCGGCTTGCGTCCGTAACGGATGTGCGTATAATATCGTTCAATGTCTTCCGGTTTATATGGTGTTCCATAAGCCATTACGAGTAATCCGACTGTTTTCATGATGATTTGCCTCCCATTTTTTCACGTGAATAGTCATGGATAAATGCCGTCAATTTGACGAGTACGGCCGGGTCGACTTCTGGGAACACCCCATGTCCCAAGTTGAAGACGTAGCCCGGTTGTTTCATCCCTTCATCGAGGATTTCTTTCACTTTCTCCTCGATGACCGGCCATGGTGCCAGCAAGAACGACGGGTCCAAGTTTCCTTGCACCGCTTTCGTAATGCCGCGATCGCGCGCTTCTTGAACCGACAAGCGCCAGTCGAGCCCGACGACGTCGATTGGCTGATCCTGCCATTCTTCTACAAGATGGCTCGCTCCGACACCGTGCATGATGAGCGGGATGTCGAGCGTGCGCAATTCAGTGAAGATGCGCTCAGTCGTCGGTTTAATGTAGCGGACATAATCTTTGCGGCTGAGCGTCCCGACCCATGAATCGAACAATTGGAACGCTTGGATCCCGGCCTCAG
Source organism: Exiguobacterium sp. SH5S13 (assembly GCF_004337085.1). Taxonomy (NCBI): domain Bacteria; kingdom Bacillati; phylum Bacillota; class Bacilli; order Caryophanales; genus Exiguobacterium; species Exiguobacterium sp. SH5S13. The sequence continues at coordinate 33,171 of NZ_SJUS01000015.1, forward strand.
CTTGCGCTTTGGCGTACGTGATGACCATGTCTCCAAGTTTGTCCATGAGCGCGTTCCAAACGTCCGGCTCAGCGTACATGAGTGCTTTTGTCCGATGATAGCTTTTCGATGGACCGCCTTCAATCATATAGCTCGCAAGCGTGAACGGCGCTCCCGAGAATCCGATGAGCGGCACTTCAAGACGCTCCCGGAGCAAACGGATCGTCTCGAGCACGTACGAGATGTCGTCGATATTCAGCGGTTTCAAGCGCTCGACGTCCTCCATCGTCCGATACGGATTATCGATGACCGGGCCAATCCCGCTCTTAATTTCTACATCGACACCCATCGATGGGAGTGGTGTCATAATATCTTTGTACAGAATGGCCGCGTCGACTCCAAGTTGCTTGACCGGGAGTTCTGTCACGTAGGCGCATAGTTCTGAATCGTGTGTGATTTCGAACAACGTCCTCGTTTTCTTGATCTCACGATATTCTGGTTGGTAGCGTCCGGCTTGGCGCATATACCAGACCGGAACATAGTCTGTCGCCTCTCCTCGAAACGCCTTCAAAATAGTATCGTTCATACGTCGCGTCATTCCCCTCTATAATTCTCCTACACTCTTCTTCTATAGGTATGTGAACTCAAAAACATTATACAGAAATTAATTAGAATAATGCTAATGTGAAGCATTTTCATTGTGTTTTCATTGTGTCATTTCTTTGTCGGGTACGTGCGGAACGCCGAATTGAGCTGACCCCGGATCAAATCGTCACGCTGTCTCGTCGACAGACGTTTCTCGCGCTCTTTAATGTCTTGAATCCGCCATCCGTCCTCAAGCTTCGACGCCACGTCGATCAACCGTTCGACGTCATGGAAAGAATATTTACGTGAGCCTCCCTTTGTCCGTTCCGGGAAGACGAGTCCTTTCGCCTCATAATAGCGCACTTGTCGTTCAGAAAGCCCGGTCAGTTCGGTAATGATGCCCATTCCAATCACTTTCTTCGACTTGTAGTCCATCGTCCGCCATCTCCCTTCTCAAAAAAACTATGTCAGATAATCTGACAAATTGCAATCCAACCCGTTCATTTCGTCTTAAACTGAAACCAACTTTTGAAATCACACTTGCTAAAAGGAGGAATCGCAACATGGAAGAAATTATGTATTATATGGACACGCTGTTCGTACTCATCGCTGCACTGCTCGTCTTGACGATGCAACTTGGTTTCGGCTTACTCGAGACTGGGACGCTCCGGGCTAAAAACGCCGGGCATGTCGCTGTCAAACAAATCATCAGCCTCTCTGTGGCGGCAATCGCCTTTTGGGCCGTCGGGTTCGGCCTCTCATTCGGGGATGGTACCCGCTGGTTCGGGACTGAAGGATTCTTTTTAAACGGATCGTTCACGAGCCTCGACTGGGCTAACGTCTCGCTCGACATTAAATTCTTGTTCCAATTGTCATTCGTCGCCGTTGCGCTCGCAATCGCTTGGGGCGGATTTGCGGAACGGGCTAAACTGTCGGCTTACGTCTTATTCGGTATCTTCTTCGTCGCCATTCTCTATCCGATCGTCGCTCGCTCGGTTTGGGCGGGTGGACTCCTCGGCTCAATGGGGATGCAAGACTTCGCAGGTTCAGCCGTCGTCCACCTCCAAGGTGGGATGGCCGCCCTCATGGCGACGATCATCTTGAAACCACGACGGAAAACAGAATCACTCGCCGGTCATAACCACGTCTTGACGGTCGTCGGCGGACTCGTCCTTTGGCTCTGCTGGTTCGGGTTCAACGCGGGATCGACGATGTCGGTTGCTGACGGATTCTTCGGTTATGTCGCTCTTACGACGATGCTCGCTACGGCTGCCGGTGCGCTCGGCGCTCTCGCCATCGTCATGATCCACAAGAAGACGGCCGACATCCCTTCAGTCGTCAACGGTGTTCTCGGGGCGCTCGTCGCCATCACAGCCGCTTGTGCCTTTGTCGAACCATGGGCCGCTGTCGTCATCGGCGCCCTAGCTTCCATCGCAACATACGGCACGAGTATCCTCATGGCGAAATATATCGATGACCCACTCTGTGCCTTCTCGGTCCACGGTGTCGCTGGCATCATCGGAACACTCGCACTCGGGTTCTTCGCATCACCGCGTCTCGTCGAGATCACCGGCATCGGTTCGGCCGGCCTCTTCTACGGTGGCGGCTTGTCACAACTCGGCGTCCAGGCGCTTGGTGTCTTGATCGCAATGGTCATCGCCGGAGGCGGAAGCTACGTCTTCTTAAAACTACTCGACGTGACGATCGGTCTCCGTGTCACTGAAGAGCAAGAAGACGTCGGACTCGATATCGCCGAGCACGGTGTATCGGCGTACGGTGAAATCGATTCGGAAACTGACACCCCGGCTCGCCTGCCGAAGATTCTCGGCTCGAGCGTGTCGGTCATGTCACCAAAAAAATAATAGCAGTCAAAGGGCCACCCTCCACATGCGGAAGGGTGGCCCTTATTCATTTCAACCGCCCTAAATAGTAACGGATGACGAGATAGCCGAGCACGACTCCCGCGACCGCGTCAACTCTAGCACCGAACACGACCGACCCAACCGTCAGGACGACCAACTGACCAATCAGCAAGCGGTTCATCCACCATTTGTAACCCGCCAGCCGTTCAAGACGCGTGATCGGCAACCATGAAGCGATCGACATCGTATCGAGCCGTTTGAAGAGCGGCACGAGTTGGAGTGCGGTCAAACCGACGAACAGCGGGACGACCAAGCCGACATACCAGCCACCCGACAGCCACATGACGATGAACGCCACGACAGAAAGGCGGAACACGAGGTCGAGCGAGTCTTTCGAACGGATGACGCGTAAGCCATAGACATAACGCGCGGCATCCGCGCGTCTGAGCACCGAACGCTCGAGCGTTCGCACGATGACACTTCTCTCCTTCACTTCTTCCCGCATCGCCGGCAAGTCGACGAACCAACTGATGACACGGTCGAACTGCGCCTTGCTCTTCTGCTCGAGCGTGAGCCAATCAAGGAGCGGGATGCGGTCGTGCCGTCTTAGATGAAGCAAGACAAGCGCGACAAGCGCCGGCACCGGCGTCAATAACGGGACACCGAAAATCATGATGACTCCACTCGCGAGCGCACTGAAGAGCACCACATTTGAGATCAGTTCGAGCTTTGCGAGGCGACCCGCCACCGAAAGCAACACGCTCGCTGCGACGATGGCGCCTACTTCTGCCGGCGTGAGCGCTTGCGTCCGGACGATGAGCGGCAAGACCACGAGCATGACAACGAGCGCCCGAACGCTCGCGAACACGACGTTGAACAGACGAACCCCGTTCATATACGAACGGATATCCCCGAGCTCCGGCAACAAAAACACTTGATCCGCTTCTTGAAGCAACGTCCGCGGCCGATGCCCGAGCGGCAAGAACAAGAACACGAGCGCGACGATCCATTCGCTCGGAAACGCCGGGTCGAGTCCGTTTAAAAATTGATTGTAGACGAACCCCCCGTAAATGAGCGTGAAGTAGAGCGTGAACAAGAGACCCCCGTTCGCCACATAGCGGCTATACTTCACGACTTCTTCCATCCAACTACTAAACCGCGCGTTGAACACCCTCATTGCGCCCGCTCCTCAGCCTCGATCGCCTCGACATAAATGTCATCGAGCGTTGCGTCAGGACGGAGCGCATATTTTTCACGCAACTGCGCTGCCGTACCGGTCGCGATCACGACTCCTTGATGGAGAAACACGAACCGGTCACAGTGACGTTCCGCCGTCTCGAGGATGTGCGTCGACATGAGAATCGCACACTCTTGTTTATACTCATCAAACAGGCGGAGCAGTTGACGGATTGCGAGCGGGTCGAGCCCGACGAACGGTTCGTCGACGATCAAGAGCGGCGTCTTCGTCACGAGCGCGCTCAGGATCATCGCTTTTTGGCGCATCCCTTTCGAGAAGACGGATGGGAACCAGTCCAACTGTTTCTCCATGCGCATGTCGCGGGCCAAGCGTTCCGTCCGCATCTCGAGGTCACGGCTGTCAATCTCGTACGCTTTCCCCATCAACAACAAATGTTCACGTAACGTCAACGTGTCATACAAAATCGGCGTCTCAGGTATATAACTTATTTTCTTGCGATAATTTTTTTCAGACGATTGCAACGTTTCGCCGTCGACTTCGACCGATCCCGAAATCGGTTCAAGCAATCCTAAAATATGTTTAATCGTCGTCGACTTCCCGGCACCGTTTAGCCCTATCAGCCCGACGAGCTCACCTTTTTTTACTTCAAACGAAACATCATGCAGCACTTGTTTACCTATATAACCGCCGTTCAAGTGTTCGACGTGTAACATGAAAACTCCACCCCTTATTTTCAACTTTTTTTTGTGATATATGTTTTAAAAATTGTCACATGGGAATATTCTCTACTGTAAGGCATTTTAAAAACTTATTCATCACTTCCATTGTTCCATAAAATTGTTATTAAGAACAATGGACAAAACAGAGAGGAGAATGTTTGCATGGGTTTTATTCTTTATTTGATCGTCGGAGGTATCATCGGTTGGTTAGCAGGTCTTATTTTAGGTAAAGACGTACCAGGCGGCGTCATCGGTAACATCATCGCCGGTATCATTGGTGCTTGGCTTGGCGGATTGATCTTCCCTGATTTCGGACCAATCATCGCTGACATCGCGATTATTCCAGCACTTCTTGGTGCGATTATCTTGATCTTGATCGTATCGTTCGTTATGAAATCAATGAACAAAAAGCGCTAATCCAGTGCTACAAAAACGGGACCCTCGACACGAGGGTCCCGTTTTTTTCGTTCAACTTAACAATAAATACATCGCCCCGTCGCGTTCGATGAAGCGTTTTTCCGTTTCTAGGCCGAGCAGCGTGAAAATCGATTCGAACAGCGAGCGATCGTAACGCCACTCGATCCCAAGCTCTGTCTCGATTCGTTCATTCGGTTCACCGAGGAGGGCGACCATATCGTCCGTCCGTTTGTCCAAATCGATGTCGATTTGGTTCACTTTCTTTTTAACAAATGTCACATCCATACCGGCATACCGCCACACGTCGCCGTCCCGTTCAAGCGGTTCACCGAGCTGTCCGACGACCGTTTTCTCCCGCTTGTTCATAACCGACTCAATCGTTTCAAGCGAATGCCCGGTCCTCGCCTCGACTTCAATCTCGATCAGCTCGACCCGCTCGATATCGAACTGACCGGCAATCGTCTCGTTCGCTTCGGGCTGTAGCGCGAAAGCGAGCTGTTCCTCCCGAACGAGCGTCACCGTCTCCGTTCGCGTGACGGTCTCCCCGTTCACGACCGCGACGGCTTTGACGTCGTACCGGCCTGGCATCCGCTCGACCGTCAGGCTGTCGCCCGCCGCATCAATCCGGCCTACTTGTGTCCCATCGACCCATATGTTCGTCAACGGCACGTCTGACGTCGCAACGAACGTTTGCGGTAACAGCTCAATTCGATAATCCGCAAAGCCGAACCGGCCGTCTCCCGTATCAAGCAAGCGGAACAACCCGACTGACTCCATACCTTGACGTTCATCGGCGCGGTCCGCCGCCACCTCAGAGATCGCCTCACCTCGAATCGACTTCTCTTCGTTCAGCCAACGCATGAACCGGAGTGCCTCGGCGCGCGTGAGCGGCTCAGTCTCATATTCAACCGTCTGCTCAAAGAAAGCGACGTCTTCCGTCAACAGAGCCTCTTTAAATCGAACGTGGATTTGCGCGTTCGCCTCCGCCGGCTTATAGCCCCATATATAGATTGCCCCCGTCGCTAAGACGAGCAAAACGGCTAGGACGATGACGAGGCGAATCTTGCGCTGCCTTGTCGTCTTTTTCGATCGTTCATACGCCATTCTCTCCACTCCTATCACTTTCTCTTGTCCTTCTATTGTAGGATGACGTGAGAACGAGGACAATCATTCTTTCGCCTGAACTTCCGTGTTATGATGAAATCGATCAGTCATTTCATGAATGGAGGAAATACGATGCATACCGATGCCAATTGTATCTTTTGTAAAATCGTCAACAACGACATCCCTTCTTACAAGGTGTACGAAGATGATGACGTCGTCGCTTTTCTCGACATTTCCCAAGTGACGAAAGGCCATACCCTCGTCATCCCGAAACATCATGCCAAAAACATTTACGAACTGCCGAGTGACGTCGCAAGTGACGTCTTTAAAGCGGTCCCGGGAATCGCGAGCGCGCTTCAACGCGAGACGGGCGCGATCGGGATGAACGTCCTCTCGAACGCCGAAGAGATCGCCGGTCAGACGGTGTACCATTTCCATATTCACTTGCTTCCACGCTACGGCCAAGAAGACGGCTTCGATGCGAAATGGGAAACCCATAACGATGCGTACACGCCAGAAGAAATGAACACGCTCGCGGCTCAAATCAAACAACGTGTTTGAACAAAATAAGCGGACCAGACTCCTCCGAGAGCCTGGTCCGCTTTCATGTCTTTCATGACGAGTTGATCGAATTGAAGTGCCGCTTCCGCTCTTCTTCAATTTGAGCCCGCTCTATTTGCAATTTGATCGCCTGCTCATACAGTTGCTGACGAGATTTGACAGACTCCGCTTGTTCGAACTCTTTTCTTAATTCATTTAGACGGGTGTCGATTTCAAAAAGTCGCTTTTCAAGCAAAGTTTGTTTACGCGTCTGTTCGTTCTGTTCTGACGCTTCGTATCCCGCCTCGAGTGCTTCCATTATTTTATGTGCCCAAGGGTCATCTCCCAGTTGTTTCGCCGCGTTGTACAAGTCTAGCATGTCATCGAACCAACGCTTTTGCTTGTCCACTGGAGGTCACCTTCCTTTGACCTCATTTTAAAATAAAATGATTTTTCGGTCAAAATTGAATGTTCTGAAAAATTTTATTTGAGATATAGGTTTTTAATCTCTCTTTTTTGGTAAAATAATATGAAAAGAATGTATTCTAGCATTATCGTGCTTGAGGAGGGGAATGTATTGTCGAGTCACAATCGTCGCGAGTGGGTTGCTTTTGGCTTTGTCGTAGCGTTTTTAGGCGTGGCGACAGTGAAAAAGATTGCTCGTGGAACGGCCAACGATGCCGCATCGAATCAGCATCGGGCGTCTACAATCACTACGTTGAAAGAACAATTCCAAAAAGTTGCCAAAGATGCTTCACAAGTGGTGGCGGCTGGTAAGTTGCAAGGCAAAGAATTGACGGATCAAGTGAAAGCCGAGGTCGAACGCTATCAACAAGACATTCAGCCTTCAATCGAGCAGATCCAAGGAAACCTAAACGAGCTTTCAAACGTACAGTCAGATATGACCGAAGCGAAAGCGAAGAAGACCGACTGACCGGTCTTTAGGCATCGTCCGTCGTTTTAGTCACTTTGTATCCGGAAAGGATGAATTGAGATGGAACATGAAAAAGAATTCTCTGGCCCTGAGGCCATGCTCTATAGCCATAAAATCATTCAGCTCAGTAAAGCATTGTGGAAGACGGTCGAAAAAGACTGGCAGAACTGGATCAAGCCTTTCGATTTGAACATAAACGAGCATCATATTTTATGGATTGCCCACGCGCTCGGTGGCGCCTCAATCTCTGAGATTGCGAAATATGGCGTGATGCACGTATCGACCGCGTTCAACTTTTCGAAAAAATTAGAAGATCGTGGTCTCCTCACGTTCTCTAAAAAAGAAACGGACAAACGTAATACTTATGTACAGTTGACGCCTGAAGGTGAAGCGCTCTTGCTCAAAACAATCCATGCGTTCGACCCTGAAGAGAACGGTGTGTTCCGTGCCTCGCTCCCGTTGCAGGAGTTATATGGGAAGTTCCCGGACTTGACGGACATCACGGCCATCGTCCGCCGCCTGTACGGCGACAACTTTATGGACATCTTCGCCGAAACATCAAAAATGATTTCTGAAGAGGCAGGCCGTCGTCCCGAAGATGACGAGCTGACTAAAGAAGCTTGACGTGCGCGTAAAGGGGCTCTGTGATTTCGAGAGCGATCCCTTGTTTGACGCACGCCGCCAAGATGACCCCAGGGTCTAACGACGGATGCAACATCCCGACGAAACTGACGAGCAAAGGCTCTACGGACGACAAGCCGTAACGCCTTTGCTCATTTTGTTGATTGTTGATTTCGTCGAGTAGTTTATAGAAGTCCGCAACTTCTTCCTTCGTCAAGTTTGCTTTGATGACTTCATATTCAAACGGCCGACTCGACCAATCGACTAGTCCGAGCAACAGCTCCATCTGAAAAGACAACTGATTAACTTTCTCTTCTAACGACACGTTTCCCACCCCATCATTTCACATTCTCTTTCATCATTATACGACACGTTTCTGTGCTATGATACTACACAGGTAATCGAACAGCTGTCAGCATTAACAAAATGTGGTATAGTCGAACATAGAAACTTATAGATTTTTAGGGGTGGAATATATGTCAAACGGAATGACGAATGAACCAAACAAACAAAACAAAAAGTTTTCAACTGGTGCCCTTGTCGGCGCATCGGCAATCGCGCTTCTCATCGGTGTAGGCGGTACGTACGCTGCAACGAGCGGCGGATCTTCTGACAACTCAGCTGTTGTCTCTTTCGAAGGTGGCGAAATCACGCGCGGTGAAATCGCGGACATGAGCTACGACCGTATGGTCCCACAACTCGCTTTCCAAGAAACGATGAACGCACTTCTTGAAAAAGAGTATGGCGACAAAGTCGAGCAAGAGAAAGTCGACGAAGAGTTCAGCAAGACGGAAGAGCAGTTCAACTCGAAAGAAGAGTTCGAACAAGCGATCCAACAGGCTGGTATGGCTAACACAGACGAATTCAAAGAAGCGCTCCGTGGGCAGATGCTCGTCGATGCTGCCAAGTCTGAACTCGTCGACGTGACGGATGAAGAAATCGAAGCACAATTCGCCAAAGAGAACGTCGAAGTCCAGGCGAGCCACATCCTCGTCGAGACGGAAGAAGAAGCGCAAGCGATCATCAAAGAGTTGAACGATGGCGCTGATTTCGCAGACGTTGCGAAAGAAAAATCAACAGACACTGGTTCAGGCGAAAAAGGCGGCGACCTCGGTTACTTCTCAGCCGGTGCCATGGTTCCTGAATTCGAAGCATACGCGTTCCAAGAAGATGTCGTCGGTAAAGTCTCAGAGCCGGTCCAATCACAATTCGGATTCCACGTCATCAAAGTCGTAGACCGTAAAGAAAAAGACCTCAAGCTCGAGGACGAGAAAGACCGCATCCGTGAAGAATTGGCGACTGAAAAAGCAGCTTCAGTCGACGCCAACAAAATCTACGCTGAGTTGATCGAAAAATACAACGTTGACGTGAAAGACGCGAAAGCCTCAACACAATTCGACGCAGTAAAAGACGCTCTCAAAGCGGAAGAAGAAGCACCGGCTGAAGAGTCGACAGAACAATAAGCAAAAGGCAGGCATCCCGCGGGATGCCTGCCTTTTTTTATAGCTTCGGTTTGTAGAACGCCCGGTTATCAAGCGCCATGACCCGTTCTGTGAACGTTCCTGGCTCGACACCTTCGAACGCTTTATCGAACATGTTCATCCGCGCGTCGATGTTATCGATGAAGAACAGCATCTCGGCCTCCGGAAGTTGCGGCGCATTCGCCGAGCCCCACTCCGGCTTCCCATGGTGACTCAAGACGAGATGTTGTAACAGCGTCGTGACTTCACGATCGGTCCCGAGCTCGCGGGCTGTGACTTCGATCTCGGACGCCATGAGCGACAAATGACCGAGCAGTTTGCCTTCGAGCGTATACTCCGGAGTGATCGCGTCCGACAGCTCGATGACTTTCGCCAAATCGTGCAAGACGACACCTGAGACGAGCAAGTCCCGGTTCAACTGTGGATACAAGTCACACATCGTTCCGGCCAGTTTGAGCATTGACATAACGTGGAACGCGAGCCCTGAATAGACCGCATGATGATGACGTACCGCCGCCGGATACGTGAAATATGCCTCTTCGTTTCGGTCGACAATCGTCGTCACGAGTTCCCGCATGCCCTCGTGACTGATCGCGTCGATATACGCCCGGATCGTCGTCTCGAGCTCCGACTTCGGGATCGGCGCAGAGCGGACGTACGGTGCGATGTCCGTCTCCCCTTCGATAATCGAGATCTGCTTCAGTTTGAGCTGCGTCCGGCCCCGATAGTCCATGACTTCTCCTGAGGCGTGGACGATCTTTTTCGTCCCGTACTTCTCGGTATCAGCGCTATCCCACACCTTCGTCTCGATTTCGCCGCTCTCATCGCATAAAACGAGCGTCAGATAAGGCTTCCCGTTCCCGGCGAGCCCTCGATATGATTGTTTGATCATTACATATTGGTTTAACGTGTCGCCCACTTTGAGCTGACCGATTTTAGTCATCAATGAAAGCACCTCTCTTCTTGTCAGTACTTCCATCTTAACGAAAGTTCGCCCCAGATGCCAACTTTCTCGGTAAACCGGGAATACTTGAGGAGAGAAGAACATTGGGGGAATGAAGGATGAATTGGACTTGGTACACGCGACCTGAGGAAATCGTACACGTTGACGACCACTATGCGGAGGCGTACACGTATTGGCTCGAACAACTGACGACGGCCAAAGTGACGAAAATCATCGTCGAGCAGGACTATATGTATGGTTCGCTCACGCTCGACTATGAGCAGCTCGAACGCGAACCGCAGAAAATCGGTCACTATTTCGTGACGCGCGACTTTTTATGGACGATCGGGTTTGACGATTTGTACTGCGAGATCGTCGCAGCGAAACAATATGCCACACCGATTGAAGCGTTCTATGACCTGCTCGCCGAAAAGATGGACTATTACTTCCATGGGATCGATGAATATGAGGAACGCCTGATGATGTCACAGCGTGAAATGAGCGGTCAAGTTCCGCCTGAATTCATGAACGAGATATTTGGGCTGCGGAGTGAGATTGAACGTTGGTCAGATACGGTCGTCCCGTACCGCGAGCTACTGATGGCGGGACGAGAGGCGTTCCTCGACATAGAGTTGAATGAGCTGAAGTCTTATCGCCTTGCTGAGTACCGTGTCGACCGGCTGTTAACGTTAATTGAACACTACCAGGAAGATGTCATCGCGATGACCGATCTCGCCTCGACGCTGTCAAACTTTCGCGGCAACGAGATCATGAAGGCGTTGACCGTCTTCACGGCACTGACGACGCCGGTCGTCGCCTTCGGTGCCGTTTGGGGCATGAACTTTAAACAAATGCCTGAACTCGAGTGGCCGCTCGGCTATTTGTTCGCTTGGTTCATGATTATCCTGTTCACGCTGTTGATTCAAATTTGGTTAAAGCGAAAAAATTGGATCGGCTCATTGCTCCAATTCCCAAGTCAGCCTCGAACTCAACAACGTCTCGATAAACAAAGAAGTAAAAAAACGAACAAAAGTTCGGTATAATGAAAGGAGTCGATTGAAACAGAAAGGAGATGCCGATGGAACGTTTAATCATACATGTCGATATGGATGCGTTCTATGCATCCGTCGAACAACGAGACCGTCCTCATTTGCGAAATAAGCCCGTCATCGTCGGTGGCGCCCCTCACAGTCGTGGAGTGGTCGCCACCTGTTCGTATGAGGCGAGGAAATACGGCGTGCATAGCGCCATGTCGTCACGCCGTGCGTTCGCCCTGTGCCCGCAAGCGACGTTCGTCAAGCCGCGCTTTCAGGCGTATCGGCAAGTGAGCCAAGACGTGATGAAGATCTTCAAGTCTGTGACGCCATTCGTCGAGCCGCTATCGCTCGATGAAGCGTACCTCGACGTCACCGAGAACTCGCTCATGAGCACGTCGGCTCCTTACGTGGCGCGCTACATTCTCGGCGAGATCAAACGCCGGACCGGACTGACCGCTTCCGCCGGCGTCGCCCCGTCCAAGTTCGTCTCCAAAATCGCCTCCGGGTTCGACAAACCGAACGGCCTCACTATCGTCGCCGCGGACGAAGTCGAGTCGTTCCTCGCCCCGCTGTCGATCACGACGATGCACGGTGTCGGAAAAGTGACCGCCCAGACTTTGTTCAAGCACGGGTTTGAAACGATTGCCGACATCCAGCAGGCGCGACCTGAACAGTTGAAGGCCATCCTCGGCCATGACCGTGGTGTCCAGTTATACGAACTCGCCCACGGACGTGACAGCCGTCCCGTCGTCCCGACCCGTGAACGCAAGTCGATCGGCTCGGAGACGACGTTCGCCTTTGACCTCGACGACCCGGAGGAAGTGTATGAGCGCGTCATCCCTGAAATCGAAGACGTATTGCAACAGCTCGACCGCCGTGAATTGAGTTGTCAAACCGTGACGATCAAAATCAAGACGAGCGAGTTCCAAGCACGCAGCCACCAAATCAAGCTGAACCATCCGACCCATGACCATGACGAAATCAAACGGCTCGCCCGACGCTTGTTCGACGAGATGTCAATCAACGAGCCGGTCCGTCTGATCGGCATGACCGTCTCCGATTTGATCCCCCGAACGGAGACAGCCCGTCAGCTCACGTTCGACGAACTGACGAAACCACCGCTTGAAGAATGAATGGTGATTCAGTACAATGAAAAAAAGGGGGGGATCCGTTTGAACATGTACACAGTCACCGCGTTCGAGAATGACGGCACGATTTTACTTAATGATTCATTCGAGGCAGCGAACGACGAAGAAGGAAAAGCGAAAGGGCTAGCGATGCTCCAGGAGGCCGGTCACGACCATAAAGGGGCGCGCATCGTCCGCCAAGGACAACTCATCTATTTCGAGCGGTGCAAACTTCCCGGAAAACTGAAAAGCACAGCCTCATAACAGAAGCGCCTCGGGAACCCCGAGGCGCTTGTTTATTCGCTATATTTAGTCTCCCATTGTTCGCGCCACGTCCAATAATCGGGATGTAGCTCTTCCGCCGTCTTCCCATCCAGTGAATAAGGTGCCCCCATCAGCGGTTCCTTTGAATCAGGGAATGAGGTCCCGCCGATGATGTCCCCGTCATCAATTAGGACCAAGACGTTCGTCTGTCCGAGCTCGTACTGATCATCGAGCAGATGGTTACGGACGACGAAATGCTCTCGCTTAATGTCACGCCCGATATAGTCGTCCGGTGGCGTCGTCTGGACGCTCCAAGTATCTCGCACAGGTGAATCGAGAAGGTCTTTCTTCTCGAAACGTGACGTGTCCCCTCCCTTGTAAGAGACGATCTCATAACCTTTCTCCTCCAAATACCTTTTGGCCAGCAACGCGTCCTCTCCGAGCGTCGGTTCTTCACTGGCGTTCGAGCAAGCTGCCAGGAAGAAGACGCACAGGAGGATACCGATTCGTTTCCACATCATCTCTTCACCTCATTAGTTCATTGTTTTCAACTTATTCGTCTTATTCGTCAACTAACAAAAATTTCCTCTTTCAGAATGGAAAGAGGAATAAAATCGAAAACATCGCGACGACCGCGACAATCATTTGTAGCGGCAAACCGACTTTAACGAAATCGAAAAAGCGATAGCCGCCGATACTGAACACCATCGCGTTCGTCGGTGAGCCGAACGGCGTCATAAACGCGAGTGATGCCGCGACGGCGACCGCGACGACGAGCGGCACCGGACTGACTTCGAGTGACGCGGCGAGCGATAAGGCGAGCGGTGCGAACAAGACGGCCGTTGCCGTATTGGAGATGATTTGACTGAGCACCATCGTTGCGACGAAGATGGCGACAAGCACCCAGACCGGACCAGCGCGCCCGAACGACTCACTGATCCATGTGACAAGCCAGGCCATGACACCCGCGTTTTCGAGTGCGGTCCCGACTGGAATCATGGCGGCAATCAACAGTAGCGACGACCATTGGACCGACTCGTAGGCAACGTCCATATGCCGGACCGCTCCCGTCAGCACCATCGCGATGGCCGCAAGCCAAACGGCAACGGTCGGGTCGACCCATTCGAAGACGAGGAGCACGACCATGACGAGCATGATGAGACCGGCTGCGAGTTGATGGCGCTCGGACACAGCTCGGTTGGCGACATCGGTCACGCGCTCGTTCGCGAGCAACAAGTGTGTCTCGTCACCCGCTTTTTCTAAATCGCTCCACTCGCCTTGGGCCACGAGCATATCACCTCGCTCTAACGGGACGTCTTTCAGCCGTGTCATCGCAATTTCTTCGTTCGGGCGGATGACTTGAAGCACGTTCAAGCGGTAGTCATTTCGCAGACGACTTTCCGAGAGACAGTGACCGATGAGCGGGCTATCAGATGGGACGGTGAAAATGGCGACGCCTGACCCTTTCCCGTAGACGTCTTTCAGCTCCATCGGTTCAACGATCAACCCTTCTTGACGGGCGACGCGTCGAACATCCGTTTCTGCCCCGCTGACGAGGACACGTCCCTCATAGAGCACCGTATCGGCTCGAGCCGTGACGAGTCGATGCGCGAGCCCTTTTCGCTTTTCGCCGAGGACGATCAAACCGTCACGTGACCACTTCACGTCTCGGAGTGCTTTCCCGACAAGCGGATGACCTTTCGTGAGCGTGAGCGCGTAGATGTTCAAGTCAGGCATCGGCAGACGAGCGACGACGAACGAACGAACCTCGCCCGCATCGAGCAGCCGGTTCCCGATGACATAAAAGTAGAGCAGCCCGACGACGGCGGCGGCGAACCCGATCGGTAGTAGCGAGAAGAAACCGAGCGTTCCGACTGAGGCACCACGGAGCGCCTCAGCGGCGACAAGGTTCGGTGGGGTGCCGATGAGTGTCATCGTCCCGCCGATGCTTGAAAAGAACGCGAGCGGCATTAACAGTTTTGCCGGATTCGTACCGGTTTGTCTCGACATGGCGAGAACGACCGGGATCAAGAGCGCGACCGTCCCCGTGTTCGACATGAGACTAGATAGAAACGTCACGGTGACCATCAGAACGAGAAATAGACGCACCTCACTCCCTTTCGCATAAGGAATGAGCCCAGCGCCAAGCCGTTCGGCGAGTCCTGTATGAAACAGGCCCGCTCCGACGATGAATAATCCGGCGATCATCAAGACGACCGGATTCGAGAAACCTGCCATCGCCTCGACAGGCGACAGTTGCTGCGTCAATACGAGCGCGACGAGCCCAACGAGTGCGACGAGATCGGCCCGCAACCAGCCCCCGATGAAAAAGATGATCATGACCGCTAATATGAACAAGGTGACCATGACGCCCACCCTCTCTTGTGAATTGATGTACAAGGATATTATACCCCACATTATGTAAACGCTATCATTAGGAATATGACAAGTCGGTCAACAAAAAACGGATGGCTCGAAAGCCATCCGCACAGGTGTTATTGAACTTCGTTTTCATTAACCATCGGAGCGTATAGCTCTTCAAGTGGCTTCATGATAATTTTTGTCACTTCTGTGACCAGTTGATGCATGCGTTGCTCTTCTTGCATGAGCTCCATGATCAATTCGTTCTGTTGCACGCTCATCATTTTCGTTTGAGCATCCATCATCTCTTGTTCTGAGATTTCTTCGCCTTGCATTTGCTTTTGCTGAAGCTTCATTTGGATATCACGGAAGTCAGCGAACAACTGGTTCGCTTCTGCATCCGCATTGACACGATCGTATAATGAAGAGAGATTTGTGAACTCCTCAGATTCGCGAAGTGCTTTTTCCAATTGGTTAGCATGATCGTACAAGTTTGTTTGTGACATGTGACGTCCTCCTAAATACTATTAGGGCCGTGGCCGATCAAACGATGGCAATCAACCCTTGAATCAACCCAATCATACCACCTAACAGCGCCCCAAGCCATGTTATTGCCCGGAACTCCCGTTTCGAGATCGACAAAACAATCTCCTCGAGGTACGACGTATCGAGCGACTGGACTTGCTCTTGCACGATTTGATCGATTTTCAGACGGTCCATCACCGTCTCCATTTGATCGGTGAACCGTTCGATGACGAGCCGAACCCCGTTCGGGACGAGATCGTCGACGATGCGCGTCTCGACGTCTCGTGTATACGAATAGACGGTCCGGTCGAGCAATTCGCCGACCGGAAGACGGGTGATGACTTCTGTCGTCACCCCATCGATCAATCGGTTTTCTAACCGCTCATCTAAGAGTGTGTCGACCGTACGCTCACTGAACCGTTCGAACTCGCGCGTGATCATCGTCGCCATTCCGGACCGAGTCGATCCGCCACGTAAAATGTTGACAATCTCCGGGCGGATCATCTCGACGAAGTTCATATTTTGAATGAACCCGGCGATAAAACCGAGCCGGCGTTGGACGAACGAGTCGACCATATACCGCAGTTGAGCCTCTCCTTCCGCCGAATAGAAATACTCTTCTGATTTGACGAGCATCGCGTCGACGATTTCCGGGATCACGTCACGGACACGGTCCATCCCGTCCTCACCGAGCAGTTCGTACAGCTTGCGTGACTTGACGTCAGCAAGCACGAGCCGGAGCTCTTGCCGGAGTTTCGTGTCCGCTTCCGTCAACACACGCGACTCGGCGTCCGGGTAAAGCGGTTCGACTAGTGTACGAATCGTCTTGTCCGAACGGAGCATCGTCCGGACTTCCTCTTGGACGAAATAGGTGATGTGGCCGTTCACTTGTTCGTCGAGCAGGCGCTTCCGCATCCCTTCAGGCGTCAACAAGTGTTTCACGACCGTCTTGCCGAGACTCGTCGCCAGCTCATCGCGGCGCTTCGGAATCAACCCCGGTGTGAACGGTACTCGGACTTTTCCGATATACTTTGGCTCGTGGGGCCGAAATAACATTTTGATGGCGAGGAAGTTCGTTACTCCCCCGATTGTCGCCCCGATGGCGATCATGATGAATATTTTTAGTAGACTATCCAAACTGCCTGCCCCCGTTCTGAAATATGATACATTGTTGAAGAGGTGATTGTGTTGACTACGTTTGATCGTATTAAATCGATTTTCCCGACCGTTGTCCATCGGTCGGAAGACGCATCCGGAGACTATGCTTGGTATCAAGCACATGACGGGACAGTGTTCGGCTTGCCAAAAACCGAGTTGAACGAGCGTGAACGGCAACTGCTCGAATGGTCGGCGACACCGTTTTTGACGACCGCCGACCCCCGTCAAGAAAAATGGCAAAACCGCCTGCTCACCGATTCGTATCGGATCGTGCAACCGTTCCGTCTGTTGTCGCTATCGCTCCACTATCAAGAGAGGGAATCGCTCGAGCAATTTTTAGAGATCTTACACGACTTCATGCCAGAAGCGGAGATTGTCGTCATGACGCGACATCACGTTGAAATCATTGAGATGAACCAACTCGTCGACTTGTCTGATTTCGAGGACGTATTGCGTGCCGGCGCGAGCGACTGCTACGTCGAAGCGCACGTCATCTTTAGTGAACGGCCGCTCGGTGTGTTGGGGACGCTTTACCATCAACACATGACGTTGCGCCCGTTCGCGAAACTCCCTACTAAAACTTACCCTGCTAGTCAATTATTATACCATTACTTGCTACAAGACCATGAGACTTTTGCCACACGTCTCCAATTGACCGAGGCGGCGTATTCGATACTCGATAAGACGAGTGTAGAATTGTTAGAGGCGCTGTTCGCCAACTCGCTGAACGTGTCTCATACGGCGAAGGCGCTGTTCATGCATCGGAACACGCTCAATTATCGGCTCGATCGGCTCTATGAACTGACAGGATATGACGCTCGTCAGTTTTATGATGCGAGTTTACTCCAACTGATTGTCACGTTGCACAAATCTGAGTAGCTGTTTTTGTGCAACGTGTACATAGCTAGTGCAAGCGGTTTCATCTTATAATCAATCTTGTAAGCGCTATTATACAAGAACACATTCTCAGGAGGCTAACGACAATGGCAGAAATTCAATTGAATCACATTGATAAAATATACGACGGTGGTGACGGGAAAGCCGTCAGCGACTTCAACTTGCACATTAAAGACCGGGAGTTCATCGTTTTCGTCGGACCGTCTGGTTGCGGTAAATCGACAACACTTCGCATGATCGCAGGACTCGAAGAAATCTCGAGCGGCGACTTCATCATCGACGGCAAACGCATGAACGACGTGGCGCCGAAAGACCGCGACATCGCGATGGTCTTCCAAAACTATGCCCTCTACCCGCACATGAGCGTCTATGACAACATGGCATTCGGTTTGAAGCTTCGGAAGTTCCCGAAAGAAGAGATCGACCGTCGCGTCCAAGATGCGGCTCGCATCCTCGGACTTGAAGAATACCTCCAACGTAAACCGAAGGCACTCTCAGGTGGTCAGCGCCAACGTGTCGCCATCGGTCGCGCTATCGTTCGTGACGCGAAAGTGTTCTTGATGGATGAGCCGCTCTCAAACTTGGATGCAAAACTTCGCGTACAAATGCGTAAAGAGATCATCCAGTTGCACAACCGTCTCGATACGACGACGATCTACGTTACCCATGACCAAACGGAAGCGATGACACTCGCGACTCGTATCGTCATCATGAAAGACGGGATCATCCAACAAGTCGGTTCGCCGAAAGAAGTATACGACAACCCAGATAACATCTTCGTTGCCGGCTTCATCGGTTCACCTTCGATGAACTTCTTCCGCGGAACACTCGCAGACGGCAAGTTCGTCGTGAACGGCGAAGAAATCAACGTGCCTGAAGGCAAGATGAAAGGTCTTCGCGACCGCGGCTACATCGGTAAAGAGCTCATCCTCGGGATTCGTCCAGAATCGATCCACGATGAGCCGATCTACATCGACTCTCCGACAACACACACGTTCCAAACACACATCGACGTATCTGAACTCATGGGTGCCGAGTCGTACCTTTACGCCGAGCTCGGCGGACACCAGTTCACGGCCCGCATCGACGGCCGCTCGAACATCCGCATGGGTGACGACGTAGAACTCGCGCTCGACATGACGAAAGCACACTTCTTCGACACTGAGACAGAGCTCGTCATCCGTTAATACAAAATCCCCTCGATTCTTGGAATCGAGGGGATTTTTCGTTTAGCGGGTCGCATAACGACGTTCGAGCCGATGCTGCCCTGCTTGAATGAGTGTCGACAAGATCCAATAGATCGAGGCCGAGAACAAGAGGAGCGGCATGACCAAGTAGGTCGTCGCTGCAATCTGGTCTGAGACGTACGTCAACTCCTGCACGGCGATGACCGACCCGAGCGACGTCGACTTGATGATATCAATCACCGAGTTCGACACCGGGGGTATGGCCCGTGATAACGCTTGTGGGAAGATAATGTCTTTAAAACGTTTTGCCCGCGGGATCCCGAGGGCGACACTCGCCTCGACTTGTCCGCGATCGACCGAATTGATGGCTGCCCGGAACGCCTCCGAGATATAAGCCGCAAAGTGCAGACCCAATCCGAAGATGAGCGCCTGCATCCCACTCAGTTGGACGAACCCGGTCAATCCGACGTACAAGATGAGGAGTTGTAAGAGCAGCGGCGTACCCCGGAAGAACGAGGTGTACGTCCGAGTGAACAACCGCAACACTTTGATTGGACTGCTGTGAAGTAACGCGATGATCAGACCGAGCACCAAGGCGAGGATAATCGACAGGATACTGGCGATCAACGTCAATTGTACGGCTTCGATATAGGCCGAACGGTTCTCGATGACGGTCGTGATCAGTTCATTCATTGACTGATGTCCTCACCAAAGTACTTCTCACCGATTTCAGCCATCGTTCCGTCTTCTTTCATTTCAGCAAGCGCCTCGTTCAACTGGTCGAGCACGTCGCTGTCTTGACGCGTCATATAACCCGCCTCGCTCTTGTTGAAGACGTCACCGACCGCTTTCACGTCATAACCTGTCTTCTCGAGCTCTGAAAAGATGAAGAGACGATCGTTGAGCGCTGCGTCAAGACGTTCGACTTGAAGGTCTTGCAGCACTTGGTTCGCGCCTTTGTAGAACTTCACTTCAGCACCAGCTTCTTCAGCCATCTGGGCATAGACCGATCCTTGCGTCGAACCGACGACTTTGCCGTCAAGGTCGTCGATGCCTTGGATGTCTTCATTATCTGAAGCGACGATGACTTGTGCACCTGAGACCGCGTACGTATCCGAGAACGCATACTTCTCTTCACGCTCCGGTGTGATGCTCATCTGGTTCGCGATCATATCGATGCGTTCCGCATCGAGTGCCGGGACGAGTCCTTTGAAGTCCATCGGCTCATATTCGACCGTATAGCCGGCACGTTCTGCCGCTTCGTTCAACACGTCGATGTCATACCCTGTGATTTCACCTTTATCTTTGTACGTGAATGGCGGGTATGTCGCTTCCGTCCCGACTGTGATGACTGTTTCTTCAGATCCACTGTCCGTCTCTGTACCGCAAGCTGCGAGCACCCCGAACGATGCGCCGATTGCGAGAACTGCCGTTAATGATTTTTTCATGTTATTTCCGCCTTCCTGATAATCCTTATATGATTACATGGTTTTGAGCAATATACTCATCATACTGACGAGGTTAAAAGAAGTCAAACAAAAACCACCGCTCCCAGTTGAGCGGTGGTACACTAGTCAGTCGATTGCTTTTGCTTGCTTCATAACGTCTCGTTCAATCGCTTCACGTTTCGCCGTCGTCGTCTCGGCACTATCCGCGTGAACACTGAAATAGAACTTGATCTTTGGCTCTGTGCCAGACGGGCGGAGACAGAACCATGACCCGTCCTCGAAGACGAATTTGAGCACGTTCGAAGACGGCAAGTCGATGTCCTCGGTCGTATTTTGACGAAGCTCGGTTGCGACTTGTTGCTTGTAATCCTCGAAGCGGACGACTTCATAGCCGGCAACTTCTTGCGGCGGGTTGGCACGGAACGCTTCCATCATCCGGCCGATCTGTTCAAGCCCGGCTTTCCCTTTCAACGTCATCGATTGAAGCGATTCCTCATAAAAGCCATACTTCTCATAAATCGCTTGGAGCGCGTCATACAACGTTCGCCCCTGCGCCTTATGGAAAGCTGCCATCTCGGCGCCGAGCACGCACGCCTGAACAGCGTCTTTATCACGGCAGAAGTCGCCGATCAAATAACCGTAGCTCTCTTCATAACCGAACAAGAACTCGTACTCACCTGACTCCTCATACTGTTTAATCTTCTCACCGATGAATTTAAAGCCGGTGAGCGTGTTCTCGAGATGCACGCCATACGCTTTGGCGATGGCCGCCCCGAGCTCGGACGTGACGATCGTTTTCGCGACGAATCCGTTCGCTGGCAGCGTGCCGGTCTCGACTTTTTGCGATAGGATGTAATCCATCAAGAGCGCTCCGGTCTGGTTCCCCGTCAAGACGAACCATTCCCCGTCGCGGTCACGCACGGTGAAGCCGACGCGGTCACCATCGGGATCGGTCGCCATGAGCAGATCAGCGCTGACACGGTCACCATATTCCATCGCCAGCTTGAACGCCGCTCGCTCTTCCGGGTTCGGGGAACTGACCGTCGGGAACGCGCCGTCTGGTTCGGCTTGCTCTTCGACGATCGTAACATGGTCAAACCCGTACGCCTTGAGTCCTTCCATAATTGGTCGACGTCCCGTGCCATGAAGGGGCGAGAAGACGATTTTCAGGGCGTCTGTTGGGACGTCCTTATGGATTCGAATCGCTTGAAGAGCTTCCAAATAAGCAGCATCGACAGACTCATCGACAGTGACGAGCGTCCCGTCGGCGCGGAGTGTTGCTTCGTCTTGGACCGGGATGCTTAACTCGTCCTCGATCGCGTTGACGTAAGACACGAGCTCGTCCGCCTCGGCCGGCGGTAATTGCCCGCCGTCGGCGCCATACACTTTAAAGCCGTTATACTCAGGCGGGTTATGACTCGCCGTGATGACGACTCCTCCAAACGCGCCTAAGCGTCTGACGGCGAATGACAGCTCTGGCGTTGTCCGTAAGCTCGGGAACAAGTAAGTCTTGATCCCGTTCGATGCAAACGTTCGTGCCGCCTCGAGTGCGAATTCAGGTGAGTAGTGACGTGGATCATGGGCGATGACGACACCGTGCCGTTTCGCTTCCTCGCCTGACGCCGAAATAAAGTCGGCAAATCCTTGTGCCGCTTTACGAATCGTATAGACGTTCATTCGATTGGCACCTGGTCCGATCTCACCGCGCATACCACCCGTTCCGAATTCAAGCGTCTTATAAAACGCTTCTTCGAGTGTCGTCTCATTTTTTGCCATCTCGTCTAATTCGGTCCGAAGATAAGGTTCAAGTTCCTCATATTGATTCCAACGCTCATATGTTTGTTGCCATGCCATGGTCAATTCCCCTTTCGACGTTCAAATTCAATCGAAGTACTCGCCAATTTGTTCCATCTTGTATACGATGGGAGTAACGAAACTTCGAGGTGATACTATGTTTCCAACTATGCGTGCCCAAGAATTGAAACAAATCGTCCATACGGACTCAATCCGATTTATTGATTGCCGCTATTCATTGAACGACGCTTCATACGGAAAATACGTGTACCGTCAAGGACATCTCCCGAATGCCATCCATCTCGACTTGATGGAAGACTTGTCAGGCCCTGTGTCCGTTCACGGCGGACGTCACCCGCTCCCGTCAAAAGCAGCGTGGACGGAGACGCTCCGACGCATCGGCATCCAAAAGGACGACTTGATCATTATTTACGACGACGGTTTCCCATACGCCGCACGTGCTTGGTGGTTATTCAAGTGGGCCGGCCATGAGCGCGTCATCGTGCTCGAAGGCGGAATTCAGGCCGGCATCACTTACTGTGGTGAGACAACGACCGAGATTCCGACGTACCCTGCTTCGACATACGTCCCTGATTTCCACGACGATATGATCGCCACGATCGAAGACGTGCGCGCCGCAACGACAACAGGCGGCCTATATGACTCAAGAACGGCCGACCGTTACGACGGAAGCCACGAACCGATCGATAAAAAAGCCGGGCATATCCCGAACGCCCTGCTCTGCCCATACGTAGACGCTGTCACGGAGCTCGGGACGCTTCAAGACTTTCACGATTTGCGCGAACTTTACACCAACGTGCTCGATGTCCCGAACCCGATTTTTTATTGCGGCAGCGGTGTCACCGCTTGCGTGAACATTTTGGCGTTGCACGCGCTCGGTAAAGACGATGTCCGTCTCTATCCCGGTTCATACTCTGACTGGATCAGTTATCCAGACAACAAGGTCCACCCATAACGGGTGGATTTTTTTATCAAAATTAGACGAGAATACTCCCACTTCTAAACGACGCGGGCGAAGCCCTAGTGAAAGTGGGAGATGAATCGCCTTCGAACCAGGCGTGTCTTTCGATACGTCAATGGTTCGACATCGTGTTTGAACTTCCTGAAATCCGGTAAAAAATAAGTGTCACGTTCCTTGAAAACTGAAGATATAGGGTTGTGGCAGGAAGTTCGTCTGTCACGTAAAATCTTCAACGTTCACCTAGCGGATGACCGAAGTAGCGAAAACCAAGCAAAGTAGGCATCCGCACTAAAGAAACGGACAAGATCAACTTTCAACCGTCGGGACAACGGGGGTAGCCTGATAATGTTCCGGTCGTTAGGCCGGATAACTCAGGAATCCTCCACCTCTAAGCAAGGCCTAGGTGGGGGTAGTTCAATTCACACTCGTCGGCTTGATGTTCCAAACCGCGTTCGCATATTCCGTGATGGTGCGGTCACTCGAGAAAATACCAGACTTAGCCGTATTGACGATTGAACTTTCCGCCCAACGCGCCTTATCTGCGAACGCTTCATCGACGCGTCGCTGTGCCTGCATGTAGGACATAAAGTCTTTCAAGACGAGGAAGTCATCATTATAGACGAGAAGCGAATCAAAGATCGCTTGGAATTGATACTCCCCGACCTTATCGAACGTCCCGTTGACGAGACTGTCGACGACGTTACGTACTTCGGTGTTGGCATGATAAATGTCGGCCGCATGATACCCGCCGAATTTCTTATAGTTCATGACTTCTTGCGGCGCCAATCCGAAAATGAAGATATGGTCGTCACTGACCGCATCGCGAATCTCGATGTTCGCCCCGTCAAGCGTACCGATTGTGAGCGCTCCGTTCATCATGAACTTCATGTTTCCGGTTCCTGACGCCTCGTAGCTCGCCGTCGAGATCTGTTCACTAACGTCCGAGCCCGGGAAGATCCGTTCGGCCATCGAGACGCGGTAGTTCTCAAGAAAAACGATCTTGATGAACTGACTCGCCCGTTTGTCCTTGTTAATCATCGACGCGAGGGCATTGATGTAGCGGATGACTTCTTTCGCGTAATAATAACCTGGCGCCGCTTTCGCTCCGAAGATGAACGTCCGTGGGACCATCGTGAACGTCGGGTCTGCTTGAATCTTTTGATAGAGCGCGTGAATATGCATCGCGTTCATGAGCTGACGCTTGTACGCGTGCAGACGTTTGACTTGAACATCGAAAATCGAGTTCGGGTCGACACTGATTCCCGTCTCATCTTGAATGTAAGCCGCTAAGTCGAGTTTATTTTGTTGTTTTACTTCCATCACTTGCTCCTGGAAGCTCGTATCTTTCGAGACGCCCATCAACTTCTCAAGATCGTTCGGGTGCTCGATCCATGACGGACCGATTGCGTCCGTGATCAAGTTCGATAGACGTGGATTTGATTTCAAGAGCCAACGGCGATGCGTGATGCCGTTCGTCTTGTTATTGAAACGAAGCGGGAACATTTCGTACAAGTGGCGCATCTCGCGTTGTTTTAAAATATCTGTATGAATACGGGCGACCCCGTTCGTCGAATGTGACCCGACGACGGCAAGGTTTGCCATGTTAATGTAATTGTTCGAGACGATCGCAATCTCACCCATATGCGGTTCAAGGTGTGGATAATTGACGAGCACGTCTCTACAGAAACGACGGTTGATTTCATTAATGATTTGATAGATTCGTGGTAATAGACGCTCGTACATCTCGACCGGCCACTTTTCAAGCGCCTCGGCGAGAAGTGTATGGTTTGTGAACGACATGACACTCTTCGTCACGCGCCACGCCTCATCCCAGCCATATCCGTGATCATCCATCAAAATCCGCATCAGTTCAGGGATCGCGACGACCGGGTGGGTATCGTTAATGTGGACAGCGTAGTAGTCGCCTAAATGTTTGAGTGATTTGTTGTGTCGCAAGTAAGACGCGATCATCGATTGGACACCCGCTGACACGAAGAAGTACTGTTGTTTCAAACGGAGCACTTTACCTTCATACGTCGTGTCGTCCGGATAAAGGAACTCCGAGATCGTCGCAATCGACTGCTTGTGTTTCAACAAGTCTTTGTACGACCCTTTCGTGCGTTCCATATACTCTTCGTCATCAAATGGCGACTCCGCATTCCAAAGCCGGAGCGTGTTCACAACGTCGTTCTTGTAACCGATGATCGGCATATCGTATGGGACGGCGCGTACGACTTCGTCTGGGTGATGAACGACACGGAGACGGTCTCCGATCTGCTTCATCTCGATCCAGCCCCCAAAATTCACGTCAACCGCACGATCGGCACGGCGCGTCTCCCACATATTCCCATTCCGGAGCCAGTTGTCCGGCAACTCGACTTGATAGCCGTCGACGATTTTTTGTTTGAACAAACCGTAACGATAACGAATCCCGTTACCGTGACCGGGCAGACTGAGCGCGGCAAGTGAATCGAGGAAACAAGCGGCCAGACGGCCCAGTCCACCATTACCGAGTCCAGGTTCCGGCTCGAACTCCGTGATTTCCGTGAAATCAAAACCGAGTTCTTCAAGTCCTTCTTGGACAACTTCTAAAACATCCATACTGAGTAAGTTGTTATAGAGGAAGCGGCCTAACAAAAACTCGAGCGAGAAATAGATGACTTGCTTGCTCTGTTTTGCTTCTTGCTTGTCGCGTGTGTTGATCCATTTCGGAATCGCTTGTTCACGCACCATCGTTGCCAACGTTTGATACACTTCCTGCTCGGTCCCTTCATCGAACGATTTCCCGTTTAAGGCGACGAATCTTTCTTGAAACGAAGTGACGAAGCTCTGTTTATCTGTAAACATATATGTGTAAATCTCCTTCCAGTCATGCGAATAGGTGATATAACTCACGGTATTGCTTAGCGGATTGTTTCCAGCTGAAGTCCGAAGTCATCGCTTGATGGACGAGCGCATTCCAAGTGTTATCCTCGTAGAAGACACGAATTGATTTTTCAATCGTCGCGAGCATCTCGTGAGCGTTGTAGTTCAAGAAACCGAAGCCAGTCCCTTCTTGCGTATAATCATTGTAAGGTTTGACCGTGTCTCGGAGTCCGCCTGTCTCACGAACGATCGGAAGCGTTCCATAACGCATCGAGATCAATTGGCTAAGGCCGCACGGTTCGAATCGAGATGGCATCAAGAAGGCGTCTGATCCCGCATAAATCAAGTGGGCCAGTTCGATATCGAACCCGATATACGAACCGATTTTCCCAGGATGGGCTGCCGTCATCTCATGAACAATCGCCTCATATTCAGGTTGACCCGATCCAAGGAAGACGAACTGGCAATCCAAATTCCCCAACTCATGGTTCACCGCATGAATCAAATCGAGACCTTTTTGCTCGACGAGACGACTCACGAATCCGATCAACATGATATCATCACGCACTTCGAGACCGTAACGTTCTTGAAGCATGCGCTTGTTGGCAAGCTTCCCTGTTTTGACCGTATCGAGATCATACGTTTGTGCGATTCGTTTGTCCGTGCTCGGGTCGTTCGTCGCCAAATCGAGACCGTTCAAGATGCCGCGGACGTCGACGGCACGGTGGCGTAGTGCCGCATCTAAACCTTCGCCATAGTAAGGTTCCATGATCTCATCGCGATAAGATGGACTCACCGTCGTGATTTGGTCGGAATGGACGATACCGGCCTTCATGTAATTGACGAGGCCGTTATGTTGGATGCCCTCTGCCGTGAAATGCTCGTGCCCAAACTGCAGCAGTTCACCAAGCACAGCTTCCGGGAAGATCCCCTGGTATTGCAGGTTATGGATAGTAAAGACCGTTCGAATCTTTTGGTACGCTTCGATGTGTTGATAATGGATTCGTAGAAACGCCGGAAGGACACCCGTCTGCCAATCGTGGCAGTGCAACACGTCCGGAACTTCTTCAATCTGCCCGATCATCTCAAGGACGGCTCGGGAGAAAAAGGCGAATCGTTCTGCATCATCGTAATGACCGTAGAGCACGCCTTCGCGATTAAAATAGTACTCGTTATCGATAAAGTAATACGTGATCCCGTCGCGCTCTAACTTCAAGACGGCCCCGAACTGCTTACGCCAGCCGACCGGGACGATCAAATCGAATAAATATTCCATCTCATCGACATATTCTTGTGCAATCGAGCCATACTTCGGCATTACGACACTGACATCTTCACCAAGGCTAGACACCGCTTGAGGGAGCGAGCCAATCACATCGGCAAGCCCCCCCGTTTTCATGAACGGTGCCGCTTCTGAAGCGACATACCATATTTTCATAATATCCTCCTTTAAACCGTTGTCCGTTTTCTGATGACGATCGGTTCATCGACCGTTCCACGAATGACCTGTCCACGTTTCACGACCACTTCTTTGTCTAAAATGGCGTTCTCGACGACAGCCCCTTCTTCGATGATCGACTTGGATAAAATGATTGAATTTTTGACGCGCGCATGTTCACTGATGACCACACCCCGGAACAAAATGCTAGTTTGGACTTCTCCACTGATTTTACATCCATTGGCGACTAGCGCTTCATTCACTTTCGCCCCTTTCAAGTAGCGAGTCGGCGGCTCATGTTTGATCTTCGTGTAAATATGAGGGAAGTCGTAGATGATTCCTTCTTGGCGAAGTAAGCGCATACTTTCATTATAGTACGAAAGCACCGAGTGAATCACCTGCGTTTTACCCGTATAGTGATATCCATGAACGTGGAGACGGTGGAGCTGAGGACGAATAACGCCGTCTAACAAGTCATACTCCCCTTTTGACGTCGCTTCATCGACGAGGCGGAGGAATAAGTTTTTCGACATAACGATCGTTTCTGTATATGCATGCTCATCGTCCGGGCTAAAGCCGCGCTCCCCGATCCCGACGACACGGTCGTTTTCCCCGAGTCGAATCGGACGACAGTAGCCACATTTTTGTTCATGCTCCGTGTAGGCGAGCGTGATGTCCGCACCCATCGATTTATGATGTTCGAGCATGTTTTGATAATCGATTGTCGTCAACACGTTCGAGCCGGTAATGACGACGTAAGCTTGTTTGCTGCGCACGAAGTGTTCCCGGTGCATCGCGAAGTTCGCTAAATCTCCGAGATAGGCTTCGCCATCCGGTTTAAGCGCCGGCGGGAAGATATGCAATCCGCCTTGTGAGCGGTCAAGATCCCACTCTTTGCCTGATCCTACATGGTCCATTAAAGAACGATACTTATCAAGTGTAAAAATCCCAACTTGATCGATACCTTGGGTAATCATATTCGTCAATGTAAAGTCGATGAGACGATAGCGCCCCGAGAACGGGACAGATGCTAAGTTGCGATGTCCCGTTAACTCCGGGAATAACCCTTCTTCGGTACCTAAGTTGATGATTCCTAACAAATCATTCGTCAACAATAACGCCTCCTTGCGTCGGTCTATTTTAGTATCAAGCACGTTGCTTGAAGACTGTTCCACTTTCGATATTTTCATGCGGCTCGATGACAACGATGTCACCCCCCGGCTCACCAACTGTCGCGCCGTCTTCAATGACGGCACAGCTAGCGACAATGGCTCTATGAATTGTAACGTCTTTCCCGATGCGGGCCCCTGGCATGATGACGGAGTCTTTCACAAGCGACCCTTCACCGACACGCACGTCATAGAACAAGACCGAATGTTGGACTTCTCCTTCGATTCGGCATCCTTCATTGATGACCGACTGCTCGACACAAGCATCTTTTCCGATGAATTGCGGCGTTTGGTTCGGGTTGACCGAGTAAATTTTAAAGTCTGGGTCATATAAATCGAACGGAGGATCTTCTTCGAGCAGGTCCATGTTCGCTTCCCATAGTGACTGGATCGTACCAACGTCTTTCCAGTAGCCTTTGAATTTATAGGCGAAGACGTTCAATCCGTCGATAAGCGTGTTTGGAATGATGTTCTTCCCAAAGTCAAAGCTTGACGTCTCGTCTTCCGCGTCTTGAATCAAGTGTTCGCGCAACACTTTCCAGTTGAAGATATAGATCCCCATCGACGCCAAGTTGCTCTTCGGCTTCTCAGGTTTTTCATCGAATTCGTTAATACGCAAATCATCGCTCGTATTCAAGATTCCGAAGCGCGGTGCTTCATCCCATGGGACGGCCATGACTGAAATCGTCACATCGGCTTGTTTTTCTTTGTGGAAATCGAGCATCTTCTCGTAATCCATTTTGTAAATGTGATCTCCCGATAAGATCAACACGTACTCCGGATCGTAGTCATCGATATAGCTCAAGTTCCGGTAGATCGCATTCGCAGTACCTTCGTACCAGTTTTTCCCCGACTGAGCTTGGTATGGCGGCAAGATAGCTAATCCGCCATTGCGGCGATCTAAATCCCAGGCAGACCCGATGCCGAGGTAACGGTTTAATTCTAACGGCTCATATTGTGTCAACACACCGACTGTCGTGATTCCCGAATTCGTACAGTTCGATAGTGGGAAATCGATAATCCGGTACTTCCCTCCAAAGTTGACGGCAGGCTTTGCCGTCTTTCTTGTGAGAGGCCCAAGTCTCTTGCCTTCCCCGCCAGCGAGGAGCATCGCAACCATTTCTTGCTTCATAGTACTGCCTCCTAAATTCATAATATAAACCTCTAATACCCTTTTTCGCTGTTTCCTAATGTATTCCTGCTTAAATTATTATATGATAGCGTTTACATTTTGAATTTTATTGAAAGTTTGACGATATAATGAATAGAGAAAGAGGTGAGACGATGAGAGCATGGCTCGGGGTTGTGTTTATTGCTGGATTGGTTGCCGTCGGCTTCACAGTCAGCGGAGCTTTAAAAGAAGAGATTGACCAAGCGAAAACGATTGTCGAGTGGGGTGAAGAGGCCGTCAGCTCCGCTCCGCTCTCATCGAAACATGCTGTCACGCTCACTTATAAAGGAGGGGCGGAACAGCTGTACTTGAACGGTCGCCGCAACGACGTCTCCGTCAATGGGCTTCCGAATCACATCCGTGAAGCAATCATCGTCATTGAGGACCGGAAGTTCAACGCCCATCCCGGCTATGACCTCGGAGGGATTGCCCGAGCGTTCATCAATAACGCCAACGAATCGTCGGTCCAAGGCGGGAGCACGATTACCCAACAACTGGCCCGAAACGTTTATTTAACGCACGAACGGACGTATGAGCGCAAAGTAAAGGAATTAATGATCGCACGAGCGCTTGAAAAAAATTATAGTAAAAAAGAAATTATGACCGCCTACAGCAACGTCATTTTCTTCGGTCATAACGTCTATGGTATCCAGTCGGCGGCCGATACGTACTTCTCCCGTCCACTCGACGATTTGAACTGGAACCAGATCGCTTACTTGCTGACCGTGCCGAATAATCCGTCCCTTTACGATCCGCTTGACCCGTCGCCTGCCTTTTACGAGCGTAAAGATCGCATCCTCACGCAATTGAGAGATGCGGGCGTCCTATCAAAGCAAGCATATGATGCGTTTCACGGCGTCAAACTCAAGGCCTCTTATCGCAGCCACAAAGTCCGCTATCCAGACTATATGGACACGGTCATGAAAGACGCGGTCCGCCTCGTCCGTACACGTTATGACCTCGATGAAGAGGCGGCCAAAAACTACTTGGCGAGCAATAAAGCGACAGTCGAAACGTATTTGTCCGTCGAACGTCAAAACCAAGCGAAACAAGTGATGAGCCGCTTACCGAACGGCTTGAACGGGGGCTATGCCGAATTGACGCCGAACGGGCGCATCGTCGCCCTCGTCGATTCTGATATGAAGCAGAGTGGTGAATTCAACCGGGCCACCCAAGCGTACCGGCAGCCGGGCTCGGCTATAAAACCTGTCCTTGTGTTTGCGCCTTACATCGAAGAGACCGGAGCGACGCTCGATACGGTGCTTGACGGACGACCTGTCTGTTACGGGACGTATTGCCCGACGAACAGCGGCAACCGTGTCCTAGGCGACGTCACGCTCCAAGATACGATCGCTTACTCGTATAACACACCGGCACTCGCCGCGTTCACGGCGATCGACCAAGAGCGAGCGTACGAGACGGCCGACATGATGTTCAGCCAGTGGGATCCAGCCAAGGACAGCAATCTCGCGAGCGCGCTCGGCGGTCTGACACAAGGAGTATCTCCGAAGGAACTCGCTGCCGCGTACACGCCTTTTCTCAATAAAGGTGTGTACGTATCTGGTCAGACGATTAAAGAAATCCGCTTTGCTTCGGGCGTCCCGACAATCAGCCCGGACATGATGAAACAAGCCGTCTGGTCGGACGAGACGGCCTCGGCGATGCAAGAAGCGTTATCTGCCGTCACAACGTACGGGACGGGACGTTACGCCGGCCAGATCAAGCGCCCTTACGTCGGAGGCAAGACCGGCACGACCAACTCGCATAAGGACATGTGGTATGTCGGCTTGACCGATCAGACGATCACGGCAATCTGGCTCGGTGCCGACACGCCGCGTCCGTTCCCGGAGCTTGCCAACCGGGCGTACCCGGCTATCGTTTGGACAGAGGCGCATCGCTAAAAAACAAGGCTAGAGGATGAGTCCTCTAGCCTTGTTTCGTCTGTCTGTATGTTTTCAGATGGACCAGCCACTCTTCTCCTGTCACAGTGTTCATAAGATGATATCCCCGACCGAGTTAAACAGCCTGAGGAGCGCCCAAACGAGCCCGCTTAACAGAATCGCCCACATCATCGCTTGAATCAACAAGAGCCCGATTGCTCGAAGTGTCGACATCAACTGGCTGACTTGCCAAATGTAGTAGAATAAATAGACGACAAACGTGCCAAGCAAGACCGCAATCGCTGCCGGCAGTGAAGTCAAAAACAAAAAACTGACACCTGAACCGACCAAGAAAATTGTCGCTCCTGGCTTTAAGCGATGGAGCGAGCTCCCGTTCGTCTCACGCGCAAAAAATGCGAAACCGAGTTGGTTAAACGTATCGGCGACGAGTTTAAAGGCGCTAAACAGCATGAAGTATATCGTGAAGAACATGACGAGCACGAGGATCTTCGTCTCTTGGACAGACAACAGCGCGATGATTTCACTATACACCCCGACACGCGTCAGCCATTGAATGGCGTATTCAGATGTGGCGATAGCGAGTGACATCGAAAAAAGAATGATCCCAATCAACGGGGCGTAGCTTAACAAGTACACATTTGTTTTCATATCGGCTCTCATTTCACAAAAATTTCTCATATTCAGTGCAAATCTATTATCAAGTATATTATAATATTCGTAGTCACGGAGAACAAAAGGGGGATTTTTAAATGGGATTATTACTAATGGTCGGAATCAGCGTCGCCTTCCTTGCGGCGATCTTAACAGCAGGATACAACAGAAAACCTGAAGGTAATCAATAAGAGCCGCGATTCTCACGAATCGGGCTCTTTTTTCTTACTTTAATCCCGCATAACCTTGTTGGCGTAGCGCCTCATAGACGATGATGGCCGCCGTGTTCGAGACGTTGAGCGAACGGACGAGGTTTGACTGGGGCAAGCGGATGCAGCGGTCAAGGTTGTCCTCGATCACTTCCATCGGCAAGCCTTTCGTCTCACGTCCGAAGACGAAGAAATAGTCCTTCTCGACGTCAGACACGTCAAGGTCACTCGGATACTGTTCGCCGTACTTTGTAATATAGAAAAACTCGCCGTCCGGATGTTGTGCCCATAGTTCGTCAAGCGAGTCATGGTAACGGACGTCAACGAACTGCCAATAGTCGAGGCCGGCCCGTTTTAACATTTTGTCATCCGTCGAGAAGCCGAGCGGACGAATCAGATGGAGCACCGAGTTCGTTGCCGCACACGTCCGCGAGACGTTGCCCGTATTTGCCGGGATTTCCGGTTGAAACATTACTACATGGTTAGCCATAATCTATTCCTCACTTCACTTGTTCGATATCGAGTAATCGTTGTTTTTGATCGAGCCCGCCCGCAAAACCCGTGAGCTGTCCGCTGCTGCCGACGACACGATGGCATGGGAAGATGACAGGCAGCGGATTACGGTTCAACGCCTGGCCGACGGCACGGACTGCTTTCGGACGTCCGATCTGCTCCGCGATTTGTTTATACGTCCGCGTCTCACCAGACGGGATCGTCAACAGCGCATCCCACACTTCTTGTTGGAAAACCGTCCCGTTCATGTCAATCCAGGCGCGGTCAATTGCTTGGAGTCCTTCCCGTTCGACCCGTTCTATCATGTCGACGAGCCACATCGGTGCGCTCCCATCTGCCTGTTCTGTTTCCGCAAAATCTAACGCAATTAATTTCCCCTGCTCATTTAATTCGTATGATAACGTTCCCCATTTAGATGACACGGTCTTCACGTTCCCACTCCTCTCGGAATATACGAATCTCTTCTTTAACCAGTTCTGATTGCTCTACGCGTTCGATCTCTTGATAGATTGCTTCGGCATCAGTACCGAGAATCGCACCGATCGCCCAGACAGCCGTCGCCCGCATGTCTTCACGCTCATCGGTTTGAATGAATGTTTCGAGCACCGAGACGGCTGACGGTTCACGGTAATGTGCGAGCGCTAAGATCGCGTTACGTTGAATCGGCTTCTTGCCGCGCCACGAGCCGGACAAGTGACCAAACTTCGCCTTGAACTCGCGGTTACTCAAGCTGAGTAGCGGTTCGAGCAGAGGTTTGACGACTTCTGCCTCCGGCAACAGTTCCTCGTGATGGCGCCAATCTTTCTTACGGTTATATGGACAGACTTGTTGGCACGTATCACAGCCGTAAAGGCGTCCACCAAGCTTTGA
Source organism: Exiguobacterium sp. SH5S13 (assembly GCF_004337085.1). Taxonomy (NCBI): domain Bacteria; kingdom Bacillati; phylum Bacillota; class Bacilli; order Caryophanales; genus Exiguobacterium; species Exiguobacterium sp. SH5S13. The sequence goes on from NZ_SJUS01000015.1 coordinate 67,121, forward strand.
GCGGAACTCTCTCGGCATGAGCGTCTTCATCTGGGTCAAGTAAGCGATGCAGCGTTTGGCGTCAAGCACACCCGGTTCAACGAGCGCCGTCGTCGGACAGGCGGTCATGCATTTATCACAGTCCCCGCACCCGTCCTCGATTGCTGTATCGGGCGGCAGATACGTGTCTAAAATCATCTCGCCCAAGTACAAGTAAGATCCCTTCTCCGGCGAAATGATCGAGCAATTTTTTCCACTAAACCCGATTCCGGCCCGTTCGGCCACAGCCCGGTCAACGAGTTCACCCGTGTCGACCATCGAGCGCGTTTTGACGCCGGGAACGAGTTCTTCGATATACACTTGAAGCTGTTCAAGCCGTGAGCCGACGGCGCGATGATAGTCAAGCCCCCACGAGGCACGCGCGAACAACCCACGCCGTTCACCTACCACGCTTCGGGGCGCATCTTTCAATTTGCTCGGGTAGGCAACCGCAATCGCAATGATCGACTGGGCGTCCTCTAACAATAGTTCAGGCGTCGTCCGCTTATCAAGATCCGGTTCTTCAAATCCTGAAGCGAAGTCTTTCTCTTGTTGTTTGATGAGCCGTTGTTTCATGACGATGAACGGATCGGCCGTCGTCACTTTCAACTCATCGATCCCGATTGACGCAGCGTACTCGACAATCTGTTGTTTTAGTATCTCAGGAGTCATCCCATTCATCACCTCACTCTTCTTATTTTCGCATACAAAAAATCTCCCCGCCACTAAGGGCAGAGAGATATGAAGCGGGTGAAGAGAATCGAACTCTCGTCATCAGCTTGGAAGGCTGAGGTTTTACCATTAAACTACACCCGCAGAGAGTACCGGTGGTCGGAGTCGAACCGACACTCCAGAGGAACACGATTTTGAGTCGTGCGCGTCTACCAATTCCGCCACACCGGCATATTATGTTGGAGGCGCCAGTCGGAATCGAACCGACGATAGAGGAGTTGCAGTCCTCTGCCTTACCACTTGGCTATGGCGCCAAAGAGATTAAATGGAGCGGAAGACGGGATTCGAACCCGCGACCCCGACCTTGGCAAGGTCGTATTCTACCACTGAACTACTTCCGCAAAATGGCTGGGCTGGAAGGGATCGAACCTACGCATGTCGGAATCAAAATCCGATGCCTTACCACTTGGCTACAGCCCAACAAAATGGGGCGACTGAAGGGAATTGAACCCTCGAATGCCGGAATCACAATCCGGTGCGTTAACCACTTCGCCACAATCGCCATAATAAACAGGGGCAGCAGGAATCGAACCCGCGCTGACGGTTTTGGAGACCGTAGTTCTACCGCTAAACTATGCCCCTAAAGTGGTGGGGGGGGGCGGATTCGAACCGCCGAACCCGAGGGAGCGGATTTACAGTCCGCCGCGTTTAGCCACTTCGCTACCCCCCCACATGGTGGCTTTGGACGGAATCGAACCGCCGACACAAGGATTTTCAGTCCTTTGCTCTACCAACTGAGCTACAAAGCCATGTATGTAGTAATTTAGTTAAATAAAAAAATGGCGGTCCTGACGGGATTCGAACCCGCGATCTTCTGCGTGACAGGCAGACATGTTAACCGCTACACCACAGGACCAAAGCTAATTGCGGGGGCTGGATTTGAACCAACGACCTTTGGGTTATGAGCCCAACGAGCTACCAGACTGCTCCACCCCGCGACGATATAAAATTTAAATGGTGACCCGTACGGGAATCGAACCCGTGTTACCGCCGTGAAAGGGCGGTGTCTTAACCGCTTGACCAACGGGCCATAATTAGTATGGATAAACTGGCGGAGAGCAAGGGATTCGAACCCTTGAGACGGTTGTGCCGCCTACACGAATTCCAATCGTGCTCCTTCGGCCACTCGGACAGCTCTCCAAAGAAGAGAAAAAGTGGCTCCGCAAGTAGGATTTGAACCTACGACCTACCGGTTAACAGCCGGTTGCTCTACCACTGAGCTATTGCGGAACGATCTTGCCTGGCAACGTCCTATCCTCACAGGGGGAGACCCCCAACTACTTTCGGCGCTGAAGCGCTTAACTTCCGTGTTCGGCATGGGAACGGGTGTGGCCGCTTCGCTATCGCCACCAGACAAGTATTATATTAACATCATTTAACAGTGACGTCAATATGTTTTTAAGAGATTGAACTCTCAAAACTGAAGATTCATCAATACAAACCATTTCTAGATCAAAGCCTCGACCGATTAGTATCATTCAGCTCCACACGTCGCCGTGCTTCCACCCATGACCTATCTACCTCATCGTCTCTGAGGGGTCTTTCTTGATTGCTCAAAGGGAAATCTCATC